>JAOBWH010000184.1 GCA_025463265.1 Ilumatobacteraceae bacterium | reverse complement strand
GCCGCCCGCTGACCGCGACCGGCCACGCGTCGTCGGCTCCCGCCGGCAGGCACTTCCCCGTCGCCGGGGAGGTGGACGGCGTGCTCGTCGGCGTCGATGGCGCCGTCTCCGCCGCGCCGGCCACCGTCGTGCCGCCGATCGTGACCGCACCCACCATTCCTGCCGCCAGGACGATCTGCTTCCAACCCATGGGATTCCTCCTCTTCGCCGCACCGGGGCGGTGCGTGCAGGGTCACGATCGGCCCCGGGGGTGATCGCCCGATCAGGAGGATGTGAGGGAACGATGAGGGAGCTGACCGGCCGCGTGCACCTTCGGCTGCGATGACGACTGACTGGGGGCCGTACCGTGTCGACGTGGCCGAGGTGCGACCTCCGGAGCTGGCCCGCCTGTTCGATCTCGCCGAGCGGCCGCGGGCCGGTGGGTGGAGCATGCGGGCCGCGCTCACCCGCTACGGGCAACCGCAGGCGCAGCGGGCCAGTGACCTCACCGAGGTCCTCCGCCGCGTCGACGGAGCGTTGAAGCCCCAGGTCAAGACGGCCGAGCGCGAGGGGCCGGCGCTGTGGGCCGCGTTGTCCGCCGCGTTGTCCGCCACCGAGGAGGAAGGCGCCGACCACCTCGACCTCGTGCGCCTCCTGCGCGTCGCAGCCGACCTCGACCGCCTGGGCGACCGGCTGGCCACCTGGGCCCTCGACATCCGTGGCCCTCGCCCCGACGAGGAGGCGGACGCCGCCGTCGACGAGCTGGGCGGGCAGCTCGACAGCCTCGGCGTGCCCCGTGAGCAGGCCCCGCCACGCATGCTCCGCCGCCGGGGCGTCTGAGCGGCCGAGCCCGCCCGAGCCGAGCCGGGAGCCATCAGCGCTGCCAGTCGAGCCGAGGGTTATGGTGCGCCGCCGATCCCGACCACTCGAGGAGCCATGGCCACCACCGCGCTTGTCGAGCTCCGGGACGTGACGAAGGCCTACCAGCTCGGCGACGAGTCGTTCCGAGCGCTCGATCAGGTGCACCTCTCCATCGACGCGGGCGACTTCGTCGCGGTCACCGGCCCCTCCGGTTCGGGCAAGTCGACCCTTGCCAACGTCATCGGGGGGCTCGACCGCCCCACGCACGGGCAGGTGGTCGTCGCCGGCGAGGACCTGGCCGGCATGGGCGACGGCGCGCTGTCCAGGTTCCGCATCGATCGGATCGGGTTCGTGTTCCAGTCGTTCAACCTGAAGGCCGACGGGACGGCCCTCGAGAACGTGATGCTGCCCCTGGTGTTCGCGCGCGTCCGACCGAAGGAGCGGCGAGCAAGAGCCGCGGCCTGCCTCGAGCTGGTGGGTCTGAAGGACCGCATGGGCCACCGCCCCAGCCAGCTCTCCGGCGGGCAGCGCCAGCGAGTGGCCATCGCCCGGGCCCTGGTCACCGATCCCCGCCTGCTCATCGCCGACGAGCCGACGGGCAACCTGGACTCGGCTCGGGGCGAGGAGGTCATGGACCTGCTGGCGTCCCTCGGCCAGGCCGGCACGACGCTGCTGGTCATCACCCACGACCCCACGGTCGCCTCGAGGGCCGGACGGACGATCGAGGTCCGCGACGGCAAGGTGCTCGAGGCGGTGCGCTGATGCGCTTCGCCGACTACGTATCCCTCGCCCTGCGGAGCCTCCGTCGCTCCCGGTTGCGATCTGCGCTCACCATCGCCGCCATCCTCGTCGGGGCCACGGGCATCACCGTGATGCTCACGTTCGTGACGAGCGTCAAGCACTACGTCATCTCGCAGTTCACCGACTCCGGCCAGGATCGCCAGGTGCAGGTGGCGCAGACGTCGGACCTCTCGTACCGGGCGTCGGGCCAGGTCGACGGCGGCGGGCCCGGAGGCGGGAGCGGCAGCGCCGGTCAGGTCGTGCTCGGGCCGACGCAGGAGGCGGCGATCGCCGCCATCTCGCACGTGTCCGGCGTGGCCGCCACCTCGGGGAGCTTCGGGCCGGGCTTCGAGTACCTCGCCTTCGGCGGGAAGCAGCTGTCGGCCCAGCGGCTCATGGGCTACGAGCCCAACGGGGTCGTCCGGCCATCGATGGTCGCCGGCCGCAGCTTCGGCACCGCCGATCGGTCGGGGGTCGTGTTGCTCTCCAAGGACTACGCCACGGCACTCGGCTTCGGCGGCGACCCGGCGCGCCTCGTCGGGCAGATGGTGGTGCTCCACACCCAGGCCGGCTACACCGGCGGCGGGGCCACGCTGCCCAACGTCCTCCCACCCCAGCGCCAGTGCGAGCAGGGCCAGCGCAACTGCTTCGGGGGGCCGACGTCCGGCCTGCCCGCCATCGACATCCCGGCCCGGGTCATCGGCATCGTCTCCTCCGAGGACCAGCAGGGTGCGATCATCCTGCCTCTCCCCTGGCTGATCGACCTGTCCGACCAGTCGCAGCCCAAGCAGGTCCAGTACCCGCAGTCGTTCGGGAACCAGCCCCGCCCCGGGCAGCCGGCCGGCGAGCCGGTGCCGAGGACGGGACCCCCGTCGGGCCCGGGCGCGGTGCAGGGTGGATGGCAGCGGCCGGCCGCCGCCGAGTTCATCGCCGGGAGCGGTGGTTACGGCTCGTTCATCGTCGACGTCGACGACTCGGCGAACGTCCCCAGCGTCGCCGCGACGATCGATCGGCTCGGGCTGCACACGGCCACCGGCCTCGCGGCCCTGGCCGAACAGAAGCATGCCGCTGACGTGATCGGCCTCGTCCTCGGCGCCCTCGGCCTCGTGGCGCTGGGCATCGCCGCCCTCGGCATCACCAACACCATGGTCATGTCCGTCCTCGAGCGCACCCGGGAGATCGGCGTGATGCGGGCCGTCGGCGCCCGCCGGAGCGCGATCCGGCGGCTCTTCGCCTTCGAGGCCGCCATGCTCGGATTCTTCGGGGGCGTCATCGGTGTCGCCATCGGCTACACCATCACCCTCGTCGCCGCACCCCTCATCCGCACCGCGGTCAAGTCCGGCGACATCGCGGGCACCAGCTTCTCGGTGCCCCTCTGGCTGGTCGGCGTCGTGGTGGCCGGGACGACCCTCATCGGCTTCGTGTCGGGCCTGCTCCCGGCCCGACGGGCGGCGCGACTCGACCCGATCGAGGCGCTCCGCTACGAGTAGCCCGCCGGCCCTCGCTCAGAACAGCGAGGTCTCGAGGCCGGCCCAGAGCGCACGGGACTTCGGCGAGGGGTCGTCCTCGCTGGCGCACTCGCCCCGGTTGAACAGCATCGTGGCCCGCCGGTCGAGCGTGTAGCTGGGCCACGTCGGCAACCCGGGGTGGTTGGGATCCCCGCCTCGGGCGAAGGCGATCCAGGCGTCGCTCATCTCGTCGGCGAGCTTCTGGCGGCTCTCCGTCGCCGGGAAGACCGCTTCCAGGTTGTTGAACATGAACGGGATCTCGTAGCCGTGCCCGGCGACGCCGCCGAGCTTGAACGTGAACAGGTAGACCCAGACGGGCGTCGCCGTGCCGGCCAGCTTGCTCTCGGCCAGGACGATCGTGCCCCGGCGCATGCCGCTGTCGGCGCCGGCGCGGCGGAGGAGGGTCGTGTTCGACATCTCCGGCGACTCGCTCCGGTAGGCCGAGATGATGTCGTCGACGTGCTGGTCGCCGAAGCGAGCGAGGGCCCGACGGAGATCGTCGTCGTCGCCGACCTCGCGGCCGGGGAACTCGTCCTCGTTGGTGCCCACGATCAGGGGGACGTCGACCGCGCTGCCGTCGGCCAGCGCCTCGCCGGGATGGGCGACGACCACCGCACCGTCGAGGACCGGGCTGAAGCCCAGCAGCCCGGCGTCGGCCACGGGGGTGTTCACGATGGTCTCCGCGGGGATCTCCCACAAGCGGGCGCGGGCCTCCTCGGCGGTGATGCCGAGCGCGTCGAGCAGGCCGCGAGCGGCCTTGCTGGCCGTCGACTCGGACTGGACCCGAGTGCCGGGGCCGCTCTGGATGATGGCTCGGTGGAACAGGCCCGCGGCGCGGGGCATCACGTGGAGCAGGCTCACCTTCACCCCGCCGCCCGACTCGCCCATGATGGTGACGTTGCCGGGGTCGCCACCGAACGCGGCGGCGTTGTCCCGCACCCACTCGAGGGCCTGGACCAGGTCGAGCATGCCGTTGTTCCCGGACGCGGCGAACTCCTCGCCGAGGATCTCGCCGAGGTGGAGGTAGCCGAGCGGGCCGAGCCGATGGTTGACGGTGACCAC
>JAOBWH010000180.1 GCA_025463265.1 Ilumatobacteraceae bacterium | reverse complement strand
CGACGAGCACGGCGCCGAGCTGCGCGCCGCCGGCGACACCCGCGCCACGATCCGGGCCGGCAGCGAGGGCCCGACGGGCCGCCTGCCGCTGGAGGGCGTGACCGTCCTCGAGATGGCCTTCTTCTTCGCCGCGCCCTACGGCGCCACGCTGCTCACCGACCTCGGCGCCCGCGTCATCAAGATCGAACCGCTCGAAGGCGATCCGATCCGCAACATGCTCGGCTTCCCGGAAGCGTCGGGGATGCACGTGTTCCAGGGCAAGGAGAGTCTGGCGATCGACATCAAGGCACCCGAGGCCCAGGAGGTCGTGCGCCAGCTGGCGGCCAGGGCCGACATCCTCCTCACGTCGTTCCGCCCGGGCACGATGGACCGCATGGGCGTGGGCCCGACCGCGCTCCGCGCCGTCAACCCGGACCTCGTCGTCATGAACGCCATGGGCTACGGCATCGACGGGCCCTACGCCGACAAGCCCGCGTTCGCGCCGAGCATCTCCTCCGGCTCGGGAATGTCCATGCGCAACGTGGGGCCGCGGGTCCGGGGCGCCGCCGACGCGTCCCTGCCGGCCGAGATGGCCGAGTCGACTCGGCTGGCGTCGGCCGCACCCGGCTTGGCCAACCCCGATGGCCTCTCGGCCACCGCCGTCGCGTCGGGGATCCTGCTCGGCCTCCTCGCCCGGGCCCGGACGGGAACCCCGCCGAGGATGCTGACCTCGATGATGGGCACCTCGGCCCATGTGCTCGTCGACCAGATGCTCGGGCATCGGTCGATGGCGGCACTGCCGGCTCCCGACGAGGAGCTGTACGGCCTCTCCGCCCGCTACCGCCTCTACGAAACCGCCGAGGGATGGGTGTTCCTCGCCGCCCCCGACGAGCGTGGCTGGCCCGTACTCGCCGAAGCGTTCGGCCTCGGTTCCGATCCCCGCTTCGCCGATGCCGGGGCCCGGCTCGCCCACGAGGCCGACCTGGCCGACGAGATCGGCAAGGCGTTCCGCGGCGCCTCGGCCGCCGAGTGGGAGCAACGGCTGCTGGCCGTGGGCGCCGGCTGCGTGGCCCTGCCCGGCGAAGCGTCCGAATACGTGTTCCAGAGCGACTTCGGCCGCGACAGCGGCTACCTCGCCCCGGCCGAGCATCCGATGGTCGGTGACTACGAGCGGAGCGCTCCTTCCATGTCGTTCTCGCGGTCGGCGACGCAAGCGCTCGGCGGCTGTCTCACCGGTCAGCACACCCGCGAGGTCCTGCGCGAGCTCGGCTACGAGGACGCGCCATCGCCGATCTGGCCGCCCGCGGCATCATCGGCGTCTGAACGGCGCGGCCCCGCTTCACCACCGTCCTGCTGGATCAGTCGACGAAGGACCAGGCCAGCAGCGCGACACCGGCGAGCGCGGAGACGGCGTAGGTGAGCTCGACCGCCCGGGCACGCCGCGATCGCCGGCCGAGGGGCAGGGCACGGGCGAAGCGGGCCGAGAACCGCTGGGTCCGGCGGAGCGACACCACCTGAACGAGCACGGCGGCGATGGCCACGATCAGCAGCGCGGTGCCGCGCAACCGGATCGCGGCCACGACACCAGCCAGGACGAGGACGAGGGGAAGGATCACGCAGGTGGAGCTGTGTCCGCGCCGGAACAGCCGGAAACCGCACCGGGCACGGGAGACGAGGAGGGTCGGCCCTCGGCAGGCATCAGGTTCCGTCCGGCGCTCGTCGTGGGTACCTAGAGGGAGCCGACATGGGCGCCTGCGGCCCAGGCGGAGGAGACGCGGTGGCATCCGAGCAACTGGTGAACACATTGGAGCAGCTCGCCGATGTGCTGCAGACCCAGCGGACGCTCGGCGCCGCGCTCTCCGCCATCGCCGAGGCCGCGACCGTCTCGATCGCCGGGTGTGACGCGGCCAGCGTCGCCCTCTCGATCGAAGGGCGACCGTCGACGGCCGCGGTGACGGCACGGATGGCCCTCGAGCTGGACCTGGTGCAGTACGACCTGCACGACGGCCCCTGCCTGACCGCGTTCCGCACGATGGAGACGCTGCGGCTCGACCTCGTGGAAGGCCATGACCGGTTTCCCCACTTCGCCCGCAAGGCGCTGGCCGCGGGCGTGGTGGCGGTGCTCTCCGTCCCCGCCCGTTGGGGCGAGGAGGTGGTGGCCACGATGAACCTCTACAGCCGCACCGGGCCCTTCGACGAGTCGGCAGAGGCGGTGGGCGCCGTCCTCGCCGCCCAGGTGGCCATCGCGGTCAGCCGGTCACCGGAGTACGCCGCGGCGCGGGCGGTCGTGGAGGAGGGGCAGCGAAACGCCGACGACGACGCCCAGGTGAACATCGCCATGGGACTGCTGATGGTGAGCCAGGGGTGCACCACCGAGCAGGCCGAGGGCCTGCTGCAGCAGGCCGCCATCGACGACGAGCAAACCGTCCTGCGGATCGCGCAGCGCATCATCGACGACCACCACACCTCGGGCTAGCGGCGGGCGACACCTCGCCCGAGGTGATCGGCCTAGGGCGCGGTGGTCGTGGGCGCGGCCTTGGCCGACGGGGGGTCGACCGGCGACGTCCAGTACGTGTGGCGAGTGGCGTAGCTGACGTTGCCGTACAGGGGCAGGTAGTCCTGGTAGCGCTGCCGGTCGGCGAACACGCTGGCCGGGTCGCGGCTGGCATCGGTGAACCGGGTCACCGCGGCGGCCGAGTCCAGCTTCACGCCCTTGGCCACGATGATGCGCGGCACCTCCCGGCCTACGATCCAGTCGGCGCCGAACTGGCCCAACCCGTACCCCATCAGCGTCCAGGCGAAGGCCACGATGAGC
>JAOBWH010000145.1 GCA_025463265.1 Ilumatobacteraceae bacterium | reverse complement strand
GGCAGGCCTTGCCGTCGCGCTCGAACACCTGCAGCTCGCCGGTCCAGCCGCCCGGCTTCCCGGTGAGGTCCGCGTACTGGCCGTCCGAGGTCGTGACGCCGCGGTGCTTGGCCGCCTCGTGCAGCGTCTCCACCACGGCTCGGTAGAAGCGCCGGATCTCCTGGGTCGACAGCGAGGACACCTCCCGGTCGGGGCGCAGCCCGGAGGCGTGGAGGATCTCGTCGGAGTACACCGGGCCGATGCCGGCGATCACCGTGCGGTCGAGCAGCAGCGCACGCAGCTTCACGTCGCGGTGGCGCAGCATGCGCTCGCCGAACACGGTCCACGAGACCGGTTCGTCGAGGATGTCGACGCCGAGGTTCCCGAGCGCGGGCACGGCGGTGGCCAGCTCGTCGAACGCCACGACGAACAGCTCGAGGTTGCCGGTGTCGTCGAGCACCCGCAGCTGCCCGCCCTGGGTGAAGGTGATCACCACCTTGGTGCGCTTGTCGACGGCCTCCTTGGCGGCCTGGCGCCGCAGCTGCCCGCCGCTCTGGATGTCGATCACGAGCGCATCACCGCTGTCGAGCTTGACGACCAGGAGCAGGTCCCGACGGACGACGCCGGTCACCTTGGCGCCCTCGAGCAGGGTGATGAACTGCTTCTTGTTGGTGTGGCGCGGGATGGCCCCGGACCCTGGCACCTCGACGGTCTTGATCCGCTTCCCACCGATGTCGCGGTCCAGGTCCCGGCGAAGGGTCTCGAGTTCCGGCTGCTCAGCCATGCGTTGCTTCCTCTCGTACGGGGAGTTCCCCGAGTTCGCGGTCGAGCCGGGTCCAGGTGTCCTGGGCCGCGGCCTGCTCCGCCTGCTTCTTCGATCGTCCGACGCCGGTGCCGAGCGGCACCCCGTCGAGCACCACGCGTGCGTGGAAGGTCTTGTCGTGCTCGGGCCCCTGCTCGGTGATCTCGAAGACCACCTCGCGCTGCGGCTCGCTGGCTGCCAGCTCGTGGAGCCGGCTCTTGTGGTCAGGGGCGCCTGCGGTCACCAGCCGCGGCGCGACGAGGCGGCTCACGAGCTCCGATGCGGCGTTGATGCCGCCGTCGAGGAACACGGCGCCGATGACGGCCTCCATGGCGTCGGCCAGGATCGAGGGCCGCTCGCGACCCCCCGAGGCCCGCTCCCCCTTGCCGAGCAGGAGCACCTCCCCCAGGTCGAGCTCCACCGCCATCTCGGCCAGCGCCGAGGAGCACACGACCGCAGCGCGCATGCGCGACAGCTGGCCCTCGCCCGCATCGGGGAGCAGGGCGTAGAGGTCGTCGGTGACGACGAGGCCGAGCACCGAATCACCGAGGAACTCCAGCCGCTCGTTCGAGCGGTACCCGGCGTTCTCCGCGCACCACGAGCGGTGCGTCAGCGCCTGACCCAGGAGGTCTGCGTCGGCGAAGGCATGACCCAGCCGTTCGCAGAACGCGGCGAGGGCCGCAGGGGAGATCGGGTGGAACGTGGGGGCGGGCGCGGGGGCGCGACCGTCCGGCGATGCCAGCGCGTGCAGCTGCTCGGCATCGCCGGCGTCATCGACGCCCGGCGCTTGGGTCACCCTCAGCTTCCGCCCAGCTTGTCGAACACGTAGTCGACGGCGTCGCGGACGGTCTTGAGGTCCTCGAGGTCTTCGTCTTCGATGCGGAAGCCGACCGAGCGCTCACCCAGCTCCTCCTCGAGCTCCTCGACGAGCTCGATCAGCGCCAGGGAGTCGGCACCGAGGTCATCGGCGAAGGAGTCGCCCTCCTTGATGCCCGACGGGTCGGTCTCAAGGATGTCCGCAAGGCGGTCGCGGACGAGCTCGAACACGTCTTGGCGGCTCATCGGTTCCTGTCCGACGTGGGTTTCAGCGGGCACAACGCACTCCTGATGGGTGAAAGGGGCGACGGCGACTGTAGCGGTTGGAAAACTTTGTGCGCTCGTGAAGGGCCCGACACGCACGGAAACGGTCCCATGACGCATGATGGGGCCTCCAGATCAGCGGCGCGGACCCCTCGGCGGTCCCGGGAAGCGGACATGGACGAGTCGACCGAACCCGAGGGACCCGAGACCGAGACCACCCGAAAGGGGTGGAGGATCGGTCGTCGGCCGAACGAGATGGCGCCGTCCGAGACCGCCCAGCCCACCCTGCCCACGGTCGGGAGGGAGGCCCGGCCCACCGGCGAGGAGCCGACCGCACGGCCCGTCGGGGACCCCGAGGGAGCCGAACCGGTCGCGGACGAGAGCGTGCGCACCCCTCGCGAGCTCGCCGTCGAACGAGCCGAGTCCTACCTCCGCGGCCCGGGGCTCACGGTCCCAGACGATGCCCCGTCGCCTGCTGACCTCGAGCGGACCTGGGACGATCACGTGCTCGACGCCCTCGAGGTGCTCCGAGCGGACCTCGGCGGCCGACCCACCGGACTGGCCATCAGCGGCGGCGGATCGCTCGGCAGCTTCGAGGCCGGCGTCCTCCGGTTCCTCTACGACCACGCGGCGGTCGCCCCCGTCGCGGTCGCCGGCAACTCGGCGGGAGGCCTCAACGCGGCGAAGCTGGCCGAGGGCGACCGGCCGGACGGCACCCGGGCCATCGACGAGGTCGAGCGGCTGTGGCGCTCGCTGCGCACCACCGAGGACATGTGGGTGCCCGAGCCCTGGCTCACCCGCCTCCAGGCCTCGGCCTCGTGGGCGTCGACCTGGCGCAGCTTCCTCGGCGACGGCAGCACCAGTCCCAACGCCGTGCGGATGGCCGTGCGCGTGGTGAGCAGCCTCGTGCGCCGACCGCCGGAGACCGACGGCGCGCTCGATGCGGTGCGCGAGGCGCTGACCGCCCAGTCCCTCCTCTCGCTGGACCCGGTGGCCGCTCTGCTGCTGCGAGAGCTCGATCCGGAGCTGGTCGCAGCCTCGGGCATCGCCCTGCGCGTCGGCGCGGTCAGCCTGGAGTCGGGCGATCTCCGCTACATCACCGAGACCGGCGCCCTGCACGACCGCGACGACCGGCCGACGGACCTGCCTGATGTCCCGCTCACCGCAGGCGTCCTGGCTTCGGCGTCGATCCCGCTGGCCTTCCCGCCCGTGCGCCTGGGCGAGGAGCACTACGTCGACGGCGGCGCCCGGGAGATCCTCCCCATCGAGATCCTGGTGCACCAGCTCGAGGTCGAGCGGGTGATCGCCATCTCCGCCAGCTCCGCGGGGGTGGAGCCGATGGCGTCGTTCGCCAACCGGAACCTCATCGACATCCTGCGCCGGGTCAGCGCCGAGATCGGTCCGGACGAGACGCTCCGCAAGGAGCTCAATCCGCCCGGCGGGTGGGCCGAGACGGTCCGGGTGGTGGTGCCGGAGTTCGACGTGCACGACTCCATGACGATCGATCCGGCGCTGATCGCCATCTCCATCGATCACGGCTGGCTCCGCGCCGCCGACCTGCTGCTCGACCTCTCGGCCGATGCCCAGCGCCTGACCAGGGAGCTGACCGAGACCCGCATCGAGCTCCGCCGGCTCGAGGGCCACCTGACCACGCTCTTCGGCGGCGATGCCCTCGGCCGCCCCAGCCCGGTGCTGGTCACCGGGGGCACGGCCAAGACGCCCGAGGAGCACGTGGTGGCCGTCCCCGACGTCGACGACCAGGAGGAGCCCCTGGAGCCGGTGGATCCCGAGGTCGAGCGCGAGGCGAAGCGCCGGACGCTCACGGTCCGGCTGCGCCACCTCGTGCAGGAGCGCCGTGACCTCGGCGCTCCCCTGCCCCCGTCGCTGGTCGCATGGCTGGCGGCGCCGCCCGAGCCCGAACCGCCCGGACCCCGGAGGTCCGAGGAACGGGGAGCGGGCCACGCCTCGCCGCACCCAGCGCCAGCGCCGGCGAACTGAGGTCAGGCGTCGGCGGGGCGGATGGTCTGGGCGATCGCGTCCACCAGCCCGGCGTCCACCATCTCCGTGGCGACCTTCACCGCGTTGACGATGGCGGTGTCGTTCGACGACCCGTGGCTGATGATGCACACCCCGTTCAGCCCCAGGAGCATCGCTCCCCCGGTGTTGTTCGGGTCGAGCTGCGCGTAGAGCGGGAGCAGCGCCGGGAACAGCACGTCGCCGGCGGCCTTGGTCTCGTCGCTGGTGTTGAACGTGCCGAGGATCGCGTTGACCAGCGAGCGCATGCTGCCCTCGAGGGTCTTCAGCACCACGTTGCCCGTGAAGCCGTCGGTGACGATCACATCGACGTCGGGCGACATGATGTCGCGGCCCTCGACGTTGCCGACGAACGTGCCTCCGCACGACTCGGTCCACGAGCCCTCCGCCAGCAGGGCGTGGGTCTCCTTGACCAGCGGGGTGCCCTTGGTGGGCTCCTCGCCGATGGAGAGCAGGCCCACCTTCGGCTGCTCGATCCCGTACCGGGTGCGGGCGAACGTGGCGCCCATCTGGGCGAACTGCACGAGCCACTCGGGCGAGCACTCGGCGTTGGCGCCGGCGTCGAGCAGGATCGTCGGGTTGCCGCCGGCGGGGTTGGGGATGGGCGTGGCGATCGCCGGGCGGAAGACGCCGGGGAGGCGCTTCATCCGCAGCAGCGCCGAGGCCATGGTGGCACCGGTGTTGCCGGCGGAGACCATGGCGCAGGCCCGGCCGTCGCGCACCGCCTCGGCGGCGCGCACCA
>JAOBWH010000112.1 GCA_025463265.1 Ilumatobacteraceae bacterium | reverse complement strand
GGCAGGCGCGCCGGATCCTCCAAGTTGGTCGTGAGGGGCGGAGGTTGGAGGATCGGTGTCGCTGGGCGCACATCTGGCTCCAAGTTGTTCGCGGGGACCGGGGCGCGACGAGGGCCGCTCCCCGGGGTAGCGGCCCTCGTTGCCCCCCGACCTCTCGCTCTCGGCGAGCAACTTGGAGGATCTGCGTCGTCAGGCGCGCCGGATCCTCCAAGTTGGTCGTGAGGGGCGGAAGTTGGAGGATCGGTGTCGCTGGGCGCACATCTGGCTCCAACTTGTCGCGGGGACCGGGGCGCGACGAGGGCCGCTCCCCGGGGGAGCGGCCCTCGATCGGACACGGGAGGTGCAGCGGGAGCCGCCGCAGCGTGACATCAGCTGGCGAGGTTCTCCGCCACGAAGTCCCAGTTCACGAGGTTCGTGAGGAAGTTGGCCAGGTAGTCGGGCCGGGCGTTGCGGTAGTCGATGTAGTAGGCGTGCTCCCACACGTCGACGGTGAGCAGCGCCTTCACGCCGTGCTTGAGGGGCAGGTCGGCGTTGGAGGTCTTCTGGATCTCCAGGCCACCGTCGCCCTCCACGAGCCAGGCCCAGCCCGAGCCGAACGTGGTCTTGGCGGCCTCGGTGAACTGCGAGGCGAAGTCGTCGTAGGAGCCGAAGGCCGAGTTGATCTTGTCGCCCAGCTCGCCCGACGGGGCGCCGCCGCCGTTGGGCGACAGGCAGTTCCAGTAGAAGGTGTGGTTCCAGACCTGGGCCGAGTTGTTGAACAGGGGGCCGGCGTCGGCGGCGAGGATGATCTCCTCGAGCGACGAGTCCGCGTGCTCGGTGCCCTCGATGAGCCCGTTCAGCACGTTCACGTACGTGGCGTGGTGCTTGCCGTAGTGGTACTGGATGGTCTCGGCGGAGAGGCCCTTGGAGGCGAGGGCGTCTTCGGCGTAGGGCAGCGGTGGCAGCTCGATGGCCATGGTGTGGTTCCTTTTTCTCGGCGCAGTTGGTACAGCGATTCGGGTCGGACCCTACTTCCCGATCTGACCGATGAGAACCTGCGGGTGAGGCCCTGTCAGGCTTCGGCGCGGACCAGCGTGCGGTACAGCTCGGCGTACAGGCCGCCGGCATCGATCAGTTCGATGTGGCGTCCCTGCTGGATGAGGCGGCCGTGGTCCAGCACGAGGATCCGGTCGGCGTCGACGATGGTGGAGAGGCGGTGGGCGATGACGATCGAGGTCCGGCCCCGCAGCGCCTCGGCGAGCGCGTCCTGCACCGCCGCCTCGTTCTCGCTGTCGAGGTTGGACGTGGCCTCGTCGAGGATGACGACCGCGGGGTCCTTGAGCAGCATGCGGGCGATGGCCAGGCGCTGCTTCTCGCCGCCGGACATCCGGTGGCCGCGCTCGCCCACGACGGTGGCGTAGCCGTCGGGCAAGGCGGCGACGACGTCGTGGATCCGGGCGGCCCGGGCGGCGGCGACGAGCTCGTCGTCGGTGGCGTCGGGCTTGGCGTAGCGGAGGTTGTCGGCCACCGACTCGTGGAACAGGTGCGGGTCCTGGCTCACCACGCCGATCGCCGCCCGCAGGGATGCCTGGGTGAGGTCCCGGACGTCGATGCCGTCGAGGCGCACCGCGCCCGAGGTGACGTCGTAGAGGCGCGGGATGAGCTGGCTGATGGTGGTCTTGCCGGCGCCGGAGGGGCCGACGAGGGCGATCATCTCGCCCTGCTCGATGTGCACCGTGAGGTCGTGGAGCACCGGCCCGGCGCCGATGTCGGGGGCGGCGAGCTGGGCCGCGCTCTCCAGGGAGGCGACCGACGCCTCGGCCCCCGAGGGGTAGGCGAACGTCACGTGGTCGAGGTCGATGACGCCGACGGGGGACCGCAGCTCGACGGCGTCGGGCTTGTCGGTGATGGGGCTCGGCGCGTCGAGCACCTCGAAGACCCGGTCGAACGAGACGAACGCCGTCATGAGGTCGACCCGGGCGTTGGTGAGGCTGGTGAGCGGCGAGTAGATCTGCACCACGTACATGCCGAGGGCGACGAGCGTGCCGACCTGGATCGACCCGGAGATCACCAGCCTCCCGCCCACCAGGTAGATGACGGCGGTGCCGACCGCGCCCACCAGCGTGAGCGCCGTCATGAAGGTGCGGGAGTACATGGCGCTCTGGATCCCGATGTCGCGCACCTGGCCGGCCCGGTCGGAGAAGCTGGCGGCCTCCTCCTCGTGGCGGCCGAACAGCTTCACGAGCAGAGCGCCGGACACGCCGAAGCGCTCGGTCATGGTGGCGTTCATCGAGGCGTTGAGGTCGAAGCCCTGGCGGGTGATGCCCGACAGCCGCCGCCCAACCCGCTTGGCGGGGAGCACGAAGATCGGGAGCAGCACGACGGCGAGCAGGGTGAGCTGCCAGCTCAGGACGAACATGGCGCCGAGGGTGAGCGCCAGGGTCACCAGGTTCGACACCACGGTGCCGAGGGTGCCGGTGACCGCCCGCTGGGCGCCGATGACGTCGTTGTTGAGCCGGCTCACCAGGGCACCGGTCTGGGTCCGGGTGAAGAAGGCGATGGGCTGGCGCTGGACGTGGTCGAACAGGGCGGAGCGCAGGTCGTAGATGAGGCCTTCGCCGATGGTGGCCGACAGGTACCGCTCGACCATGCCGATGAGGGCGACGGCGAACGCCACCGCGATCATCAGCCCAGCCAGGAGCACGACCTGAGCGTCGTCCTTGTCGGGGACGGCGTCGTCGATGATCGCCTTGACCATCAGCGGCGGGACGAGTCCGAGGAACGCGGTGAGCACGACCACGCCGAGGAAGCCGAAGACCCGCTTGCGGTACTCGTGGGCGAACGTCCAGACCCGACGAACCAGGCCCGGCGTGAGCGTGGCCTGCTTGGCCGACGGATCGGCCATCATCATGCGGTACATACCTGACGGATCCATGGCCTCGGCAGGCTACGGCGGCGTGCCACCAACCCGGCGATCCGCCGACGGCGAGGGTGCGGCCGTGGCCCGGCGGCGGGGTCAGCCCGGTGGGTCAGCCGGTGGGGCCGCCGGTGCCGGGACACGAATCGGCGATGCAGCCGCCGCCGGGGCCGAGGGCCCCGTCGATCCGGCCGAAGACGCGGGCCAGGGTGGCGAGCTCCTCGGGCGTGACCTGGTCGAGGAAGTGCTCGCGGACGCTGCTGACGTGGTGCGGCGCCAGGGCCTCGATGGTGGCGCGGCCTTCGGGGGTGAGCACCGCCCAGGTGCCTCGGCGGTCGTCGGGACAGGTCTCGCGTGCGACCAGGCCCCGGCTCTCGAGGCGGCCGATGTGGTGGGAGAGGCGGCTGCGCGACTCGACGGCCACTTCGGCGAGCTCCGCCATGCGGAGGCGGTCGCCCTCGGACTCGGACAGGGCGACGAGCACGCCGTAGTCGTCGTGGGCGACGCCGTGCGCCTTGAGGTCGGCCTCGAGGCGGTCGAGCAGGCGGCGGGAGCCGGTGATGAAGGTGCGCCAGGCGGATTGCTCGGTTTCGGTGAGCCACCGCGGGGAACGGGACACCTCGGAGCTCGACATGACGGAATCCTATCCGGGAATGGTTGACACTTCAATGATGTTCAGTATGGTGATTGCAAGTTCAACCATCAAAGCTTCAAGGAGCACCCCATGAGCACCCCCGAGATCCCCGCCGGAACCTGGACCATCGACCCCTCCCACTCCGAGGTCGGCTTCTCGGTCCGCCATCTGATGGTGTCGAAGGTCAAGGGCAACTTCGAGACCTTCGAAGGCACCATCACCATCGCCGAGGACTCCCTCGCCTCCTCGGTGACCGCCGAGGTCGACCTCAGCTCCATCAACACCCGTGACGAGCAGCGCGACGGCCACCTCCGGTCGGCCGACTTCTTCGAGGTCGAGAACCACCCGAAGCTCACCTTCACCTCCACCTCGGTGGAGCCGTCCGGCAGCGACTTCAAGGTCACCGGTGACCTCACCATCAAGGGCGTGACCAAGTCCGTCGTCCTCGACCTCGAGTTCAACGGCGTGCACCCCGACCCGTGGGGCGGCACCCGCGCCGGCTTCTCCGCCGAGACCGAGATCTCCCGCAAGGAGTTCGGGGTCGACTTCGAGATCCCGATGGACGGCGGCGGCGTGGTCGTCGGCGACAAGGTCAAGATCACCCTCGAGGTGGAAGCCGTCCTCCAGGCGGCACTCGTCGACGCCTGATCGACCCCACCCCCCGACCGCTGTCGGAGGCCCACCCCGCCGGGCCCCGTCAGCACCCGCGACGGCGACGTCGCGAGACGGGAGCACCCGGAGCCGGCACCCCGCCGCCGGCCTCCGGGTGCTCCCTCGTCGTTTCAGACCGAGGCGGCGGCGGCGACCACGGCCGCCTCGTCGGCGCGCACGTGGAGCACGAGCGCCAGGGCGCGCAGCAGCGCCCAGGCGGTGAGCGCGCCCAGCACCCCGGCCAGCGCCGCGATCCAGAGCAGGGGCACGGCGAGCGCGAGCAGGACGGCCAGCGCGCAGCCGGCGGTGCCGACCGAGGCGGCGAGGCGCTCGATCCAGACCGCGTGGCGGCGCAGCCGGCGGATGTTGCGACCTCGGAGCTCGGCGTCGGACGCCGGGTCAGACGGGTGGTCGGTGGCGGTCATCGGTGGTTCCTCGGAAGCAGGGCTTGCCCGATCGGGGCAGCGGTGATAGATATCTGGTCACTATACGAAGGTTCGCATCCGGCTTCCACCCCACCGGCGAGCGGACCGCCACCTGAGGAGCAGAAACATGAAGCGACGGGGATGGAACCTCGCGGCCACCACCATGGCGGCCGCAACCGGGATGAGCGCGCTGGTGGGAGCGTCGGGCGTCGCTGGCGCAGACGATGCGGCCGACCCCGCCGTGGTCGCCGGCCGAGAAGCGGCGGCCGCCGCGCCGGTGCCGGCCGGCTACCAGAACCCACCGTCGGTGGAGCCGAGCGGACCCGACGGGCCTGATCAGCCCGGGGAGCTGGCCGGCCCCATCATGATGATGAAGGACCTGTACACGATCCACGCCGTCCAGCGCAGCGGCGGCTACATCGAGGCGTCGCTGCGCGACAACCCGATCCAGGACAAGCCGGGGCCGCTCTCGACCACGATGCGCATCTACGGCAACGCCGCCGCCTTCCGCGACGGACCGGGCGACCTCGGCCTCACCTCGAAGTTCACGTGCACCGGTGCCGGGATCAGCGGGGTCACCATCGGCTCGGGCGGCGTCAGCGTCACCGGCGGCCCCTCCAGCACGACCCTGACCTGGTCGTCTCTGCGCAACAAGACCGCGGTGCTCCGGCAGTACTACACCGAGGGCGGTCACTTCCGGTGCAAGGCCAGCAACGTCTCCCCGGCCAAGTTCACCCGCCGGATCACGGCGTCCACCAACTACAAGGACACCGACACCCGGGCCGAGGGCTCGTACAACTTCGTCTGGTGAGGCGGCCCCGGACCGTCGCCCTGGTGGCGGTGGCGGGCGTCCTGCTCGCTACCGCGATCGGGGGGTGGTGGGGCACCCGTCGCTCCGCTGCACCCACCCGCGCACCCGCACCCGCATCGTCACCGGTCGCCGACGCCACCCGGCGCGTGGCGCTCACCGACCTCCAGAACCGCCTGCTGCCCGCGTCCGAGGGCGGCTGGGTGGTGACATCGCCGAGCGAGCCGGTCCTCGGGAGCTGGCTGCTCGCCGCCGCCGAAAGCTCCGATGGGACCGCCTTCGACGCTGCGCTCGCCGAGGCCGAGCCGGCTCTGCGCCGGGCGGGCGACGACCGTTCGCTCGCGCTGGTCCTCGCCCAGGTGCTCCCGGGCCCCGGTTCCGACCGCGTCCGGGCCGACCGCGTGGCGGCCGAGGTGCTCCGGCGCAGCGTCGAACGCCTCGATGCCGGCGACGCGTCGTGGCTCGGGCCGCTGCTCCAGCTGACCGCCGGTTCGTCGCCCAGTGCGGCGCCGGCGCAGGCCCACCTCGCCGACCTTGCCGGCCAGGTGAGCTGCGACCGGCTGCCCGACGTCGGCCAACCCGTGCCGGCGCCATCGGGCTCGCTCACGGTCATCCTGCGCGTGCTGTCGGCGCGGGCCGGGCCGTGCCCCCGCGCCGCGGCGGTGCTGGAGGCGGCCCTCGGCGACCCGGCCTGGCGCAACTGGATCGCCACGTCCGAGCTGGCGGACCTGGCCGTCATCGCTCGTCCCCTGGCCCCGCGGACCCGCACGAGGCTGGCGCGCCGGCTCGACGACTTCCTTGCCGTGGGACCCGCAGCGACCTTCGATCTCGGCGCCGTCCGGGCCGTGCAGTCCGCTCGTCGTCGACTGGGCCTCGACACCCGCCTGGACCCGCCGCTCGCACACCACCTCCGGGGCCAGGCGGCGCACCGGGGCGGGCTCGCCGGACGCTCGGACTCGCCGCCGACGCCGCTCGACGTCGCCGTGCTCCGCCAGCTCGTGGCCGAAGGGATGGCCCCCGCCGATCAGCTCGCCGCCACCCGCTCGGCCAGCCGCTGGATCGACGAGGCCGGCCCGGTCGCCCCAGAGGTCGACGACCTGCTGATGGGCGACGATCGGTTCGGATGCGACCACGTGCCCCACCCGGCGCCATCGGGGGCCAAGGTCACCATCACCGGATTGATGGCCGCCGAGATCGGTGCGGTCGTGTCGCGGCACTGCGCCGACGACCTCGACCTCGCCGCCCACCTGCGCCACCTCCGAGCCGGCGGCCCGACGGTGGAGCGATCGGTGCGCTTCGCCGCAGCGGTGCTCACCGCCTGTCGGCTCGACCCGCACCTGCTCGACGGCGCACGCGAGGCCCGGTTCACCGTCGAGGGCCCCTTCGCCACCGACAGCGTCGTGGTGTGGGCCCGAGCCATCGCCGCCGACCCGGCTGCGGCGTGCGCCGCGGTCACTCCCTGAACGTCGCCGGCCCCCCCCCGCCCCCCCCCCCCCCCCCCCCCCAC
>JAOBWH010000071.1 GCA_025463265.1 Ilumatobacteraceae bacterium | reverse complement strand
CCGGCTGTTCGGCCCGGACCTGTGCGATCAGGCCGTGCTCAACCTGGACTCGCCCGAGGGCCGCCGCCTCGCCCAGTCCGTGACCGTCCCCGTCACCGGCTACTCGCTGGACGACGTCGACCACCTGGAGGTCTCGGCGGACGGCTCGAGGTTCCGGTGGCACGGGCTCGATGTCGTCGTCCACCTGCCGGGCCGCTTCAACGTCGCCAACGCGCTGGCGGCGGCCACCGTGGCCGAGGTGCTCGGGCTTCCGGGGGCTGCGATCGTCGAGGGCCTGGCCTCCGCCGGCGTGGTGGACGGACGCTTCGAGCGCATCGACGAAGGCCAGCCGTTCCTCGCTGCGGTCGACTACGCCCATACCGCCGACGGGCTCCGCCAGCTGCTCGCCGCGGCTCGGGAGCTGACGGCCGGCCGGGTGATCGTGGTGTTCGGTGCCGGCGGAGACCGGGATCGCGGCAAGCGTCCGCAGATGGGCGAAGTCGCAGGTGAGCTGGCTGATCTGGTGGTCCTGACCACGGATAACCCTCGGGGGGAGGACCCGGTTGCGATCATCGAGGCCGTGAAGCAAGGAATCGACGCCTCCGCCGACCTCCGCATCGAGCCCGATCGAGCGGCCGCCATCGCCCTCGCGGTGGCCGCCGCTGATCCCGGCGACGTGGTGCTGGTGGCCGGCAAGGGCCACGAGACGACCCAGATGGCCGACGGGGTGGCCACCCCGTTCGACGACCGCCTCGAGCTGCGCGGTGCGCTGGTCGCCGCCGGGTGGGGCACGGAGGCTAGCGCATGATCGCACTGTTGATGGCCGGCGGCCTCAGCCTCGCGGTGTCCCTGGTCGGCACGCGGTACCTCATCGTCTGGCTCTCGAACCACCAGATCGGCCAGAACATCCGCGAGGAGGGTCCCGAGGGGCACCAGGTGAAGGCGGGGACGCCCACCATGGGCGGCATCGCCATCGTGTTCGGGGCGGTCGTGGGGTACTCCGTGGCCCACCTGCGCAGCCGCGTCGTGTTCACCCGCTCGGGCATCTTCGTGCTCCTGCTCGTGGTCGGTGCCGGGCTCGTCGGGTTCCTCGACGACTGGATCGGGATCACCCGGGAGCGCAACCTCGGGCTCAACAAGCGGACCAAGGTGCTGGGGCTGCTCACGGTCGCGGGCGGGTTCGCCATCGCCACGGTCGTGTGGACCGGGGTCCACACCGAGCTCTCGTTCACCCGCTTCGACTCGTTCGACTCGTCGGCGCTGCTCGCCATCGACTTCGGCAAGATCGGCTGGGTCATCTTCTCGATCATCGTGATCATGGCGGTGACCAACGGGGTGAACCTGACCGACGGGCTCGACGGCCTGGCCGCCGGGTCGTCGATCTTCGCGTTCGCCTGCTTCACCATCATCGGCTTCTGGGCGTTCCGGAACCCGCTGGTGTACGACGTCGAGCACGCCCTCGATCTGGCCGTGGTGGCTGCGGCGATGCTCGGCGGATGCGCCGGCTTCCTCTGGTGGAACGCGCACCCGGCGAAGATCTTCATGGGCGACACCGGCTCGCTGGCCATCGGCGCCGCCCTCGCCGGGCTGGCGCTGACCCTGAACACCATGCTCCTGCTGCCCATCATCGGCGCGCTGTTCGTGGTGGAGACCCTGTCGGTGATCATCCAGGTCTTCTCGTTCCGGGTGTTCGGGCGGCGTGTCTTCCGCATGGCGCCGATCCACCACCACTACGAGCTGCGCGGGTGGCCCGAGACCACCGTGATCGTGCGGTTCTGGATGATCGCCGGACTGGCGACGGCGCTGGCCCTGGGCCTCTTCTACGCCGACTTCACCACCTTGACCCCGTCGGAGCTGATGGGCCTGTGACCGATCCGGGCCCCGCCGCGCCGATCGCGCCGATCGTGTTGGACCGGGCGCTCGTCGTCGGCCTCGGCGTGATGGGCCGGGCCGTGGTCCGCGCCCTGGTGAAGCGGGGGAGCGCCGTCACCGCCACCGACGACGGCCTCGGCGCGGCCGGGCCCAGGCTCGCCGCGGAGCTCGGTGCCACCTGGGTCGAGCCGCCAGCAGACTGGGCGGCGCTCATCGCCAGCTTCGACGCCGTCATCCCGAGCCCGGGCATCCCCGAGCGCCACCCGCTCTTCGCCGCCGCGCGGCAGACCGGGGTCCCGATCCGCAGCGAGCTCGACCTGGCCGCGGCGTGGGACCACCGCCCCATCGCCACCATCACCGGGACCAACGGCAAGACCACGGTCACCACGCTCGTCACCGAGATGCTCCTCGCGTCGGGCGTCGCCGCGGTGCCGGCGGGCAACGTCGACGTGCCGCTCGTGGAGGCCATCGACGACCCGGCCACCGAGGTGTTCGTGGTCGAGGCGTCGTCGTTCCGGCTCACCTTCGCCACCAGGCACCAGCCGGTGGTGGGCACCTGGCTGAACTTCGCGCCCGACCACCTCGACGTCCACCTGGACCTCGCCGGCTACGAGGCCGCCAAGGCTCGGGTCTGGGCGAACCACGAGCGCGGCGGCCTCGCCATCGCCAACGCCGACGACCCGGTGGTCATGCGCTGGGCGCCGCCCGGCGAGCGCACCCAGACCTTCGGCCTGGACCACGCAGCCGACTGGCACGTGGCCGACGGCTGGTTGCGGGGGCCGGGCGGTCTCGACGTCCTTCCCACCGACGAGCTGACCCGTGCCCTGCCCCACGACCGGTCCAACGCGCTGGCGGCAGCCGCCACGGCGCTGGCCGCAGGCGCCTCCCTCGACGGCATCCGGACGGCTCTCCGTGCCTTTCGCAGCCTCCCCCATCGGGTGGAGCTGGTGGGCGAGGCTGGTGGGGTGCGCTGGTACGACGATTCCAAGGCCACGGCGCCCCACGCCACGATGGCCGCCCTCGCCGGGTTCGACTCCGCCGTGCTCATCGCGGGCGGGCGGAACAAGGGCCTGGACCTGACCGAGCTCGGCGGGCTGGCGCCGCACCTCCGTGCCGTCGTCGCGATCGGCGAAGCCGCCGCCGACGTCGAGGCGGCCTTCGCGGGCCGCACGCCCACGGTCACGGCCTCCACCATGGAGGAGGCCGTCGCCCTGGCGGCCGGCCTGGCCCAGCCCGGCGACGACGTCGTGCTGTCCCCGGCGTGCGCGTCGTTCGACTGGTACCCCGGCTACGCCGTCCGCGGCGACCACTTCCAGCAGCTCGTCCGGACCCGCCTGGAGGCGGTCGCATGACCACGGTCACCGGCCACCCCGCCCTCCGGGGTCGCGGGGGCTCCAGCACCTCCGGCTCCACCGCTGGCCCGTCGTCGGGCGGGACCATCCGCGTGGGCGGGCGGTTCTCCGTGCCGGGCATCCCCACCGGGTCGTTCTGGCTCCTGGCCGCCATGGTCGTGGTGCTCAACATGTTCGGGCTCGTCATGGTCATGTCGGCCTCGTCGGTGCCGTCGGTCCGGGCCGGGAACGGCCCGTGGTCGCTGTGGGAGCGCCAGGCGCTCTGGACCGTGCTGGGCAGCGTCGCCCTGTTCGCCACGCTGATGGTGTCGGTCGAGTTCTGGCGGCGCTTCAGCAAGGTCTTCCTGGGACTGGCCATCGCCATGCTCGTGCTCGTGCTCGTGCCCGGGGTGGGCGTCGAGGTCAACGGCGCCAGCCGCTGGCTCGGGGCCGGGCCCATCCAGGTGCAGCCGTCGGAGTTCGCCAAGTTCGCACTGCTGGTCTTCGCGGCCGACCTGCTCGACCGGCGCTCGGCGAAGATGGCCGACTGGCGGTGGTGCCTCGGACCGGTGGTGGTGTACCTCACCCTGGTGGCGGCGCTGATCATGCTCCAGCCGAACCTCGGCACCACGATCATCATCGCCGCCATGGTGCTGGTGATGCTCTACGCCGCCGGCACCCCCGCCCTCCCGCTGACGGGTGTCGCCGCCGCCGGCGCCGCGGTGGCCACCATGTTCGTGGCCTACACGCCGTTCCGGCGCACCCGCTTCCTCCGGTTCCTCAACCCGTGGGCGGACCCCACCAACACCGGCCTCCAGAACGTGCAGTCGCTGGTCGGCATCGCCAACGGCGGCGTGCTCGGGCGCGGGCTCGGGCGTTCCACGGCCAAGTGGGGCTTCTTGCCCTTCGCCCACACCGACTTCATCTTCGCCGTGATCGGCGAGGAGTTCGGCCTGGTCGGTGCGATGACCGTGGTGCTGCTGTTCTTCGGCGTCGCCTGCACGGGGGCCTGGATCGCCGCCCGGGCCAAGGACCGGTTCTCGATGCTCCTGGCCACCGGGATCACCGCCTGGATCGCGATCCAGGCGTTCATGAACATCGGCGCCGTCATCGGCATCATGCCGATCACGGGCGTGCCGCTCCCGTTCGTCTCCTTCGGCGGCTCCTCGCTCATGATCAACCTCGCCGCCACCGGCATGCTCTTGAACATCGCCCGCCATCCGGCCGAGCACCTGCCCCGCCCCGGTCGGCGCCGGCGCACCGGCTCATGAGCGAGCCGACCTGGGCCCTCATCGCCGGGGGCGGCACCGCCGGTCACCTGCTGCCCGGCCTGTCGGTGGCGCGGGCGCTGGTGGCCGAGGGCCACGACCCCGCCTCGATCCACTTCGTCGGTGCCGAGCGCGGCCCGGAGCAGGAACTGGTGCCGGAGGCCGGGTTCACCGTGGAGGTGCTGCCGGGCCGCGGGATCCAGCGCCGGTTGTCGGCGGCCAACGTCGCCGCGGTCATCGACCTGTTCAAGGCCCTGTACCGCGGCATCGGCATCGTCCGGCGCCGCCGGCCGGCCGTGGTGGTCGTGCTGGGTGGCTACGCCAGCTTCGCCTGCGGCGTGGGCGCCGTGCTGTGCCGGGTGCCGCTGGTCCTGCTCGAGCAGAACAAGAAGGCGGGGGCGGTGAACCGGCGGCTGCGCCGCTTCGCCACCGCCTCGGCCGTCTCGTTCGCCGACACGGACCTGCCCCGGGCCACGGTGACCGGCAACCCCCTGCGGCCCGAGATCCGGGCGATGGCCGAGCACCCCGATCCGGCGGGGGCCCGGGCTGCGCTGGGCCTGCCGGCCGACCGGACGGTCATCGGCGTGTTCGCCGGTTCGCTCGGCTCCCGGCGCATCAACGACGCCGTCCAGGGGCTGGTGGTCCGCTGGGCGGACCGCTCCGATCTCGCCGTGCGCCACGTCGTGGGCCGGAACGGCTTCTCCGACGGCAGCACGTCGATGCCCGACCTGCCGGCCCACGGGATCGCCTACCAGCTGGTCGACTACGAGGACCGCATGCACCTCCTGCTCGACGCCAGCGACGTCGCGGTGACCCGCTCGGGTGGTTCGGTGTTCGAGCTGATGGCGGCGGGGCTGCCGGCCGTGCTGGTCCCGCTCCCCATCGCCACCCGGGACCACCAGATGGCCAACGCCCGAGCGGTGGCCGGGCTCGGCGGCGCGGTCGTGGTGCCGGACGCAGAGCTCGACACCGACCGGCTGGAGGCCGAGCTCGCGGCGCTGCTCGGTGATCGGGCGCACCTCGCCGACCTGGCCGCCGCCATGCGGGCCGGTGCCACGGTCGATGCCGCCGAGCGGGCCGCTGCGGTCGTCGAGGGCGCAGCGCGTGGCTGACGCACCGGTGACCGACCTGGCCGCGCC
>JAOBWH010000055.1 GCA_025463265.1 Ilumatobacteraceae bacterium | reverse complement strand
CGGCGGGGTACTTCATGGTGAGGCGGCTGCCGATGTTGCCGTCGATCCACTCCATGTGGCCCTCGGCCTCGACCCGGGCCCGCTTGGTGACCAGGTTGAAGACGTTGTTCGACCAGTTCTGGATGGTGGTGTAGGTCACCCGGGCCGACGGCTTCACGATGATCTCGACGACGGCCGAGTGCAGCGAGTCCGACGTGTAGGTGGGGGCCGAGCAGCCTTCGATGTAGTGCACCTCGGAGCCCTCGTCGGCGATGATCAGCGTCCGCTCGAACTGACCCATGTTCTCCGCGTTGATGCGGAAGTAGGCCTGCAGCGGCATGTCGACCTTGACGCCCGGCGGGACGTAGATGAACGAGCCGCCCGACCAGACCGCGGTGTTGAGCGCGGAGAACTTGTTGTCGTTCGGCGGGATGACGGTGCCGAAGTACTGCTTGACCAGCTCCGGGTACTCCCGCAGCGCGGTGTCCATGTCGCAGAAGATCACGCCGAGGCGCTCGAGGTCCTCGCGGTTGCGGTGGAACACCACCTCGGACTCGTACTGGGCGGTGACGCCGGCGAGGTACTTGCGCTCGGCCTCCGGGATGCCGAGCTTCTCGTACGTCTGCTTGATGGCGTCGGGGAGCTCGTCCCACTCGTCGACCTGACCCGATGTGGGCTTGATGTAGTAGTAGATGTCGTCGAAGAAGATCTCGGACATGTCGCCGCCCCAGTTGGGCATCGGCCGGCGTTCGAAGGCCTTCAGGCTCTTCATCCGCTTGGTGAGCATCCAGTCGGGCTCGCCCTTCATCCACGACATCTCGTTGACGATGTCCGTGTTGAGCCCGCGCTTGGGCTTGAAGACGTAGTCCTCGGCGTCGGACCAGCCGAGCTTGTACTTGCCGAGGTCGAGATCGGTGACGGCCATCAGGGGGTTCCTTCGCAGAGCACTGGCGGAATTTCTCCTATGCAGATGGTAGCAATTCCGGTCCCGGGTGCGACAAGGGGCCGTGCGGATAGTCGTCGAGCACGAGGCGGGCGAAGCGGTGGCACTCGCGCTCGTGCGGGTAGCCGCTCAGGATGAAGGCGTCGATCCCGACGGCCCGGTAGGCGTCGAGCTTGGCCCGCACCTGGTCGGGGTCGCCGACGATGGCGGCGCCAGCCCCGGACCGGGCCCGGCCGATGCCCGTCCAGAGGTGGTCCTCGGCGAAGCCCTCGGCGTCAGCTCCCTCGCGCAGCTCGCCCTGACGGGCGACGCCGGCCGAGGCGGTGTCGAGGGACCGCGCTCGGATCGCCGCGCCCTCCGCGTCGTCCAACGAGGCGAGGAGGTGGCGGGCGGCCGAGCGCGCCTCGTTCTCGGTCTCGCGCACGATGACGTGGACGCGGAACCCGAACCGCAGCTCGCGGTCGCGGGCTGCGGCACGCGCTCGGAGGTCCTCCACGGTCGCTGCGGTCGCGGCGACGGTGTCGGGCCACATCAGGTACACGTCGGCCGCCTCGGCGGCGACGTCCCGGGCAGCCGGCGAGAGGCCCCCGAAGTAGAAGGGGGCGGCGATGGGCGCATCTCGGGTGATGCGGGGCGCAGCGAGCTCCAGATCGACGAACTCGCCGTGGAACGAGACGTCCTGACCCGCCAGGAGCCGGCGGAGGACGGTCATGATCTCGAGCGTCCGCTGGTAGCGGGGCCCGGAGGGCAGCGTCTCGCCCGGCAGGTCGCTCGAGATGATGTTGATCAGGAGCCGTCCCTCCAGGATCTGGGCGAGCGTGGCCAGTTGGCGGCCGAGCTGCGGCGCCCAGAGCTCACCGAGGCGCACGGCGACCAGCGGCGTGATGCGTTCGATCATCGGCGCCACCGCGGCCGTGAACGCCACGGGGTCGATCCCCAGCTCGTAGCCCGACGGCATGAGGATGGCGTCGAACCCGGCGCGGTCAGCAGCGAGCGTGATGTCGCGGCAGTGGCGCCAGCTCGACGTGAGGTCTGGGTCGGCGACGCCGAGCTGCTCGTAGTCGTCGTCGCAGAGGGCGCCGAACCACGCGATCTCGGGGAGCGGTCGGTCCTCCGCGCTCACGGCAGGGCGACGCCCTCGGAGGCGGCGACGATCCGGTAGCAGTCGACCCGGTCGAGGTGGACCTCGAGGGCCCGCTGGGCCTCCCGCAGCCGCTCGATCTGCTGCGTGCCGAGGATCGCGACGGGACCCGACGGGTGGGCGAGCACGAAGGCGAGGGCGATCGTGCTGCGGTCGACGCCTTCGCGGGCCGCCAGTTCGTCGAGCAGGGCGATCAGCTCGGCGCGGACACCGTCGCCGGTGGCGAGGCGGCCGCCGGCCAGCGGGCTCCACGCCAGCACGGCGAACCCCTGGGCCATGGCCTGATCGAAGGTGCCGTCCCGGAGCGGGGCCAGGTGCGCGGCGGAGTACTCGGGCTGGGTGGAGACGAGCGGCGACTCGAGGTACTCGTCCAGGGCGGCGACCTGGGCGGGTGTGTGGTTCGAAACCCCGACGGTGCGGACCTTGCCGGAGGCCACCAGGCCGTCGAGCGTCTCGGCCACGTCGAGCGGGTGGGCGAACAGGTCGGGGCGGTGCACCTGGTAGAGGTCGATGACATCGACGCCGAGCCGGCGCAGCGAATCGTCGCAGGCCTGCTCCAGGTACGCCGCCGAGCTGTCGTAGGGCACCCCCTCTCGGATGCCGCCCTTGGTCGCGAGCACCATGCGGTCGCGCAGCTCCGGTGCGACCGCCAGCACCTTGCCCAGGAGCTCCTCCGACTCGCCGAACCCTTGCCCGCCGTGGCCCCGCCCGTAGATGTCGGCCGTGTCGATGAGGTTCATGTCGAGCTCGAGCGCCGCCTCGATCAGCGCCTGACCCGCACCGACATCGGTGCCGGTGAAGCGCCAGCACCCGAAGGCCAGCGGCCCGACCTCGAGGTCGTCATCGTCGCCGAACCCGAGGGTCCGCCATCCGGCATCGACGAGGGAGGGCAGGGCATCTTCGTCTGGCATCGCCGCAGGCTAGCGACGGCCCCGGGACGCGATCACGGGTGACCCGTGCACCCGCTCTGACGGGCCGACGCCGCATGCGGTTCGCGGGTGCCAGGCTGGCGGCCATGAGCGACACGATCCGCTACGGGATCATCGGGTCCGGGATGATGGGGCTCGAGCACCTGTGGAACCTCCACCACGTGCCGGGAGCTTCGGTCACCGCCATCGCAGATCCGAACGGGCCGAGCCGCGAGATCACCATCGCGTTCGACGAGGGACGCAACCAGATCGCCCAGTTCGCGGACCACCGGGAGCTCCTCGCCTCCGGACTGGTCGATGTCGTCATCGTGTCCACCCCGAACATGACGCACCGGGCGATCCTCGATGACGTCCTGGCGACCGACCTCCACCTGCTCGTCGAGAAGCCGCTGTGCACGACGGTCGCCGACTGCCGGGCCGTGATCGCGGCGGCCGATGCCCGCCGCGAGCGGGGGTGCGACGCCGTGATCTGGGTCGGGCTCGAGTACCGCTACATGCCCCCGGTCGCGAAGCTGCTGCAGGAGGTGCGCACCGGGACCGTCGGATCGCCGACGATGGTGGCCATCCGCGAGCACCGGTTCCCCTTCCTGGAGAAGGTCGGCAACTGGAACCGGTTCAACCGGAACACCGGCGGGACCCTCGTGGAGAAGTGCTGCCACTTCTTCGACCTCATGAACCACATCACCGGCGACCGTCCGGTTCGCGTCCAGGCCTCGGGCGGCCAGGACGTCAACCACCTCGACGAGCGCTACGACGATGAGGTCCCCGACATCTTGGACAACGCCTTCGTCATCGTCGACTACGAGGGCGGGGCGCGCGCCCTGCTCGATCTGTGCATGTTCGCTGAGGCCAGCGAGCACCAGGAGGAGATCTCCGTGGTGGGCCCGCTCGGCAAGATCGAGGCCTTCCTCCCCGACTCCACGGTCCGCGTCGGCTTGCGCGTCGAAGGTCGCGCCGGCATCCGCAGCACGGCGGTCCACGATGATCGGGTGGCCTACGAAGGGTTCCACCACGGGTCGAGCTACCTGGAGCACCTCGACCTCATCGAGGCGGTGCGGACGGGTTCGGCGCCGGCCGTCAGCCTGGAGGAAGGGCTGATGTCGGTCGCCATGGGCGTGGCCGCGCACCGCGCCATCGACCAGGGCCGCGCCGTGTGGATCGACGACGTCCTCGCGGACCCCACCGCCTGAGGTGCACCGGGCCCGCCGGTCCACCAGACTTGCTCCCTTCTCATGGCCGCTCCCCAACGACCACCGCTCGCTGCACCCGGCTGGGCCCGCCCGGCGGCGTTCGCCTGCCTGTGCATCCTCACGGTCGTCGTGGTGTCGTGGGCCGTCCGCGACGACGGCGGCGGCGGCTCCGAGCCCGAGCGGTCCGCGGCCGGGGCCAGCACCACCACGACCCTCGCCGTGCGGATCCCGACCGAGGCGGCGCCGCTGAAGGTCCTCGTGGCGGGCGATTCGCTCGTGGGCTGGATCGCCCCGGCGCTGGAGCAGGAGCTGCCCGCGGCCGACCCCGTCGACGTCATCGACGACTGGAAGGGCTCCACCGGCCTGGTCCGCACCGACTACTTCGACTGGCCGGACCGGTTGACCGAGGACATGGCCGACCACGACCCCGACGTGGTGGTCCTCGGCTTCGGCGGCAACGACACCCAGGGCATCACCCTCGACGATGGCAGCGTCCTCCCGCTCGGGACCGACGAGTGGGCCGCCGAGTACCAGCGTCGCATCGGCGACGTCCTCGACATCGTCGAGAAGCCGGGCCGCACGGTGTACTGGATCGGCTTGCCGCTGACGCGCAGCGAGGCGATCGAGACGCTCCGACCGGTGCTGGCCGAGGCCGTCGACGAGGAGTTCGCCTCGCGGCCGTGGGCCCACTTCATCGACACCCGAGACGCCCTGGCCCCCGACGGCGAGTTCACCGACCAGCTCCCGGGTGACGACGGCGAGCTGGTGACGACGATGGCGCCCGACGACATCCACCCCAGCCTCGACGGCGGGGTCCGCATCGTCCGCTTTTTCCTCCCCGACCTGCGAGCCGAACGCCAGCTCACCGCCTGACTCTTTGTACCAGGTACAAAGCCGATTCTGTTCCAGGACGGGGATGGACGATCGCGGACGGTGGCGTAACCTCGGGCCATGAGCGATGCCACCCCTTCTGCTGCGTACGCCGACGACCGGGCCCACGTCTTCCACTCCTGGTCCGCCCAGAAGCTGCTCGACCCGCTGGTGATCGTGGGCGGCGAGGGCTCGTGGATCTGGGACGAGGACGGCAACCGCTTCCTCGACTTCTCCAGCCAGCTGATGAACGTCAACATCGGCCACCAGCACCCCAAGCTCATCGCCGCCATCAAGGACCAGGCCGACACCCTGGCGACCATCGCCCCCTTCCACGCCAACCCGGCGCGCAGCGAGGCGGCCCGGCTCATCACCGAGAAGGCCGGTGGCCACTTCGAGATGGTGTTCTTCACCAACGGCGGCGCCGAGGCCAACGAGAACGCCATCCGCATGGCCCGCCTCCACACCGGCCGCCACAAGGTCCTGGCCACCTACCGCAGCTACCACGGCGCCACCCACGGGGCCATCAGCCTCACTGGTGACCCGCGCCGCTGGCCGTCCGAGCCGGCCCTCCCCGGCTCGGTCCACTTCTGGGGCCCGTACCCCTACCGGTCCGCCTTCCACAGCGACTCGCCCGAGCAGGAGACCGAGCGGGCCCTCCAGCACCTGGCCGACACCCTCATGGTCGAGGGACCCCAGACCGTCGCCGCCATCATCCTCGAGCCCGTCGTGGGCACCAACGGCATCCTCGTCCCGCCGCCCGGCTACCTCGCCGGTGTCCGCCAGCTGTGCGACCAGCACGGCATCTTGCTCATCGCGGACGAGGTCATGGCCGGGTTCGGCCGGTGCGGCGAGTGGTTCTCCATCCAGCACTGGGACGTGCAGCCCGACCTCATCTCCTTCGCCAAGGGGGTGAACAGCGGCTACGTCCCGTTGGGCGGCGTGGTGATCTCGTCCGATGTGGCGGCCACCTTCGCCGAGCGCCCCTACCCGGGCGGGCTCACCTACAGCGGCCACCCGCTCGCCTGCGCGTCGGCCGTGGCGTCGATCCGCATCTTCGAGGAGGAGGGGCTGATCGAGCGGGCCCGGCGCATGGGCGACGAGATCGCCGGGCCGGCGCTGCGGAAGCTGGCCGAGCACCATCCCTCCATCGGCGATGTCCGCGGCCTCGGCCTGTTCTGGGCGATCGAGCTGGTCAAGGACCGCGACACCCGCGAGCAGCTGGTCCCGTTCAACGCCGCCGGACCGGCCGCCTCCCCCGTGGCGGAGGTGGTGGCCGCCAGCAAGAAGCAGGGCCTGTTGGTCTTCGCCCACTTCAACCGCATCCACGTCGTCCCGCCCCTGACGATCTCCGAGGACGACTTCGCCACGGGCGTGGCGATCCTCGACGACGCCCTGCACCTCGCCGACGCCCACGTGGCCTGACCGAGCAGGAGGAGGGCGGGACCGGCGGGATGGTCCCGCCCTCCTCGGTCATCACGCCCGCCGGAGGGAGGTGGCGGGGTGACGACGTCCGGCGCGCCGAGGGTGGGAGGCGCACCGGAGAACAGCCGATCGGGCGATGCCCGACCGGGAGAGCAGCTACCGGTTCTCGGGGAAGCCGAGATCGACGCTGGAGGTCGACGGGTCGGGCCAGCGGCTGGTGACCACCTTCGACCGGGTGAAGAAGTTGACGCCCTCGGGGCCGTACATGTGCTGATCGCCGAACAGCGACGCCTTCCAGCCGCCGAAGCTGTAGTAGCTCACCGGCACCGGGATCGGGACGTTGATCCCGACCATGCCGACCTCGACGTCGAACTGGAACTGGCGGGCCACCCCGCCGTCGCGGGTGAAGAGGGCGACGCCGTTGCCGTACGGGTTGTCGTTGATGAGCTGCAGGCCCTCGTCGTAGGAGCCGACGCGGGTGACCGCCAGGACCGGTCCGAAGATCTCCTCGTCGTAGCAGGCCATGCCTGGCCTGACGTCGTCGAGCAGGGTCGGGTTGAGGAAGAAGCCGTCGCCCGCCGGCACGTCGGCGGTGCCGTCGACGACGACCGTCGCCCCCTCGCCCGCCGCGCCGGCGACGTACCCGGCCACCTTGTCGCGGTGCTCGCCGGTGATCAGCGGGCCCATCTCCGAGCTGGGGTCGGTGCCGGCGCCGACCGTGATGGCCGGGATGCGCTGGGTGATCTTCTCGATGAGGGCGTCGGCCACCGGATCCATGGCCAGGACGACCGACACCGCCATGCACCGCTCACCTGCTGACCCGTAGGCGGCGCTGACCGCCGCATCGGCGGCCATGTCCAGGTCGGCGTCGGGGAGCACCAGCATGTGGTTCTTGGCACCGCCGAGGGCCTGGACCCGCTTGCCCTGCTGG
>JAOBWH010000037.1 GCA_025463265.1 Ilumatobacteraceae bacterium | reverse complement strand
ACCATCCAGAACTGGTCGAACAACGTCTTCAACCTGGTCACCAAGCGGGCCCGGGTCGAGGCCGAGGGCCACATGGAGTGGATCGACGGCAACATCGGCAGCCGCCTCACCATGAAGTACCCCGCCGTGTGGCTCGTGGGGCCGAAGGCCTCGGGCGAGGTCCTCTCGGTGGCCTACGCCGGCGCCGGCCAGCACCAGGACACCGGCTCGAAGATGGTCCACGCCGCCCCGGAGACCACCTCGAAGATCGTGTCGAAGTCGATCTCCAAGGACGGCGGCCGCACCAGCTACCGCGGCCTGATCCGGGTCGAGGACGACGCCTACGGCTGCAAGAGCCACGTCCAGTGCGACGCCCTCATCCTCGACGACCTCTCGGTCTCGGACACCTACCCCTACATGGAGGTCGGTGCCCGCGACGCCGTCATCGGCCACGAGGCCACCGTGTCGAAGGTGGCCGACGAGCAGCTCTTCTACCTGATGAGCCGCGGCCTCTCCGAGGACCAGGCCATGTCGATGGTCGTCAACGGCTTCATCGAGCCGGTCACCAAGACGCTCCCGATGGAGTACGCCGTCGAGTGGTCCCGCCTCATCGAGCTGCAGATGGAAGGCTCGGTCGGCTAGATCAGGCTGACCGGGTCGCCGAGCGACACGGTGCCCGGCTCCACCACCGAGCAGTACAGGCCGAGGTGGTTCGGGAACGCCTCGTTCAGCTCGCTCATCGCCTTGAACAACCCGGGCTGGCGCTCGATGCCGCCGGGCTGGGCCCGCAGCGGCATGGCGCAGCGCACCGTCGGGCTGTCGACGGTGATGACCACGTCGCCGATCGCCACCTGCTGGCCGACCCAGGCCTGCTCGCCGAACGGCGGGACGTCGACGTCGAGGACGAGGTTCGGGCGGAACCGGCGCACGTCCCAGTCGAGGTCGGGCCGCGCTGCTGCGCACCCGGCGAGCGTGGCGGTGGTGACCACGTGCAGGGGAGCGAGATCGAGGAACGTCCCCGCCGGAGCCGGGATCTCGTAGTACTCGGCTTCGTCGTCGGGCGGATCGAAGGTCATCTCGAAGGAGCGCTCGCCCGCCTCCTCCTGCTCGGCGAGGTGCACCCTGCGCCCCAGCCACGTGGACAAGACGTCGTCCATCGCCGGGTCGTCGAAGCGCAGGACCTGGCCGTCGGGGAGCGTGATGCGCTCGTCGGTGGCGAAGCCGTCGAAGAGCGCCTTCACCCGCTTGGCCGACAGCAGGTGGCCGGACTCGGGGTCGATGACCGCATGGGTCCGGTCGCCGCCGACCCCGGACGGGTCGATCACGAGCTGCTCGGCCGTCGATCCCTGGAGCGACTTGACGGGATAGCGCCAGCACGCGCTGACGGTGCCGATGGGAGCAGATGTTTCGTCGGGAGCCATGAGGGCATGGATACCAGGACGAAGGTTCCCCTGCCGGGGATCCGGGGGACGGAGGCGACATGCGACGAACGGGACCGACGAGGACGATCGGCATGGTCGGTGCGGTGGTGGCGCTCGTGGCCGTCGCCGGGCTGACCGGCTGCCGCACCGAGCCCAGCAGCCTCCAGGTGACCACCGTGCTCTCCGGGCTCGGGCGGCCCTGGGACCTCGCCTTCTCCCCGGGCGGCTCCCTGTTCTTCACCGAGCGGGCCGGCAAGATCCGCATCCGCACCACCAGCGGGGAGGTGCGCACGCTGGCCCAGCCCGCAGATGTGGCGGCGGTCGGGGAGGGCGGCATGCTCGGCATCGCGATCGACCCCGACTTCTCGTCGAACCGACGGATCTACACCTGCTTCCGCTCCACCGCCGGTGGAGCGGCCGACATCCGCCTCGTCCGGTGGCGGGTGAACAACGCCACCACCGCACTCGGCAGCCGGGCCGACATCGTCACCGGCATGCCGACCAACTCGTCGGGTCGCCACTCGGGCTGCCGGCCCCGCTTCGGGCCCGACGGCAGCATCTGGATGGGCACGGGGGATGCGGCGACCAGCTCGGTGCCCCAGAACCCGAAGTCCCTCGGCGGGAAGGTGCTGCGCATCGACACCGACGGCAAGGGCGTGGCCGGGAACGCCAGCGCACCCTTCGACAACCGGATCTACACCTACGGCCACCGCAACGTGCAGGGCATCGCCTTCAGCCCGGGCGGCAAGGCGTACGCCATCGAGCACGGCACCGACCGCGACGACGAGGTCAACCGCCTGGTCGCCGGCGCGAACTACGGCTGGGACCCCCGCCCGCCCGGCGGCGGCACCGGCTACGACGAGTCCCAGCCGATGACGAACCTCACCAAGTACCCGAACGCCCGCAAGGCGGTGTGGTCGTCGGGGAACCCGACCATCGCTCCGTCCGGGGGCACCTTCCTGAAGGGCTCGAAGTGGGGCGGTTGGGAGCGGTCCCTGGCGATGGCCGTGCTCAAGGACCAGCACCTCCGGGTGCTCGCCTTCAACCAGGACGGCACGGCCGTCGACCAGCAGTGGACCCGGATCACCGATCGAGGCCGCCTCCGGGTCGCCGTCCTCGGCCCCGACGGCAACCTCTATATCGCCGTGGACAACGACCCCGGCACCATCTTCAAGATCACCCCGACCGCCTGATCGGCGCCGGTCCCGCCGGGACCCGGCGCGTCAGATGCGGCGGAGGCGGACCTCGTCGACGTGGTGGTCCGGACCCTTGCGGAGGATGAGGTCGGCACGGTCCCGCGTGGGCTCGATGTTGGCGACCAGGTTGCGCTCGTTGATGTCCCGCCAGATCTGGAGGGCGGTCTCGGTGGCCTCCTCCTCGGACAGCTCGGCGTAGCGCTGGAAGTACGAGTCGGGGCGGGTGAACACGGTGCGGCGCAGGGTCTGGAACCGCTCGATGTACCAGCGGCGGACGTCCTCGACGTCCGCGTCGACGTAGATCGACAGGTCGAAGAAGTCCGACACGAACGTGGTGGTGCCCCGGCTGACCTGGAGGACGTTCAGCCCCTCCACGATCAAGATGTCCGGCGTGCGCACCACGATGTCGTCCTCCGGCGGGAGCACGTCGTAGGTGAGGTGCGAGTAGGTCGGGGCCCGGGTCTCCTCCACGCCCGACTTCACGTCCCGGAGGAACTGGAGGAGCCGGCGCACGTCGTAGCTCTCGGGGAAGCCCTTGCGGCCGAGGAGGCCCCGCTTCTCCAGCTCGTCGTTGGGATAGAGGAACCCGTCGGTGGTGACCAGGTCGACGCGTGGGTGGTCGGGCCAGCGGGCGAGCAGCGCCCGCAGCACGCGGGCGGTGGTGCTCTTGCCGACGGCGACGCTGCCCGCCACGCCGATCACGTAGGGCACGCCGTCCTGGGCCCGGTCGAGGAAGACCCGGGTGGCGTCCTGGCGGCCGCGCACGGCCGCCACGTGCAGGTTCACAAGCCGGGAGAGCGGCAGGTAGACGGACTCCACCTCATCGAGGTCGAGGGCCTCGTTGAGACCCCGCAGCTCGTCGAGGTCGTCGGCGTCGAGGGTCAGCGGCGTGGCCGCTCGGCGCGCTCGCCACTCGTCACGGGTGAAGGTCTCGTACAGGGCGGAGGTCACGCCCGGCCGAGGCTACGGAGCCGAGACCTCCCGGGGCCAAACCCGCATGGCACGGAGTCGACAGCTAGGACCCGGGCTTGCGCCGGAAGAAGCGGCGCAGCCGGCCGGCCACGCGGCTGCGCCGGCCCTGCTCCCGCTCGGCGTCGACCTCGGCCATGATGCGCGGCCCGGCTGCGTTGATGATGTTCTCGGCCTCGTCGAGGAGGGCGGCGATCTCGTCGCCGTGCTCGTCGAGGTCCACCGGGGCCTCCGGGGTGGCCGGCGTGACCAGCGTGCCGTGCTGCCAGTTCACGTCGGCGAGGCGCCGCTGGTAGCCCTGGCAGTCCGCAGGGCAGCGCCAAGGAGCCTCGGGGGCCAGGTCGAGATCGCACTTGCGGACGGTCTCGCCGTTGGCGTAGGTCCGGGATTCGAAGAACTTGCAGTCTTGCCGCATCGGCATGGCCGCAGTCTGCCAGGGGTGGTGGCTGTCGGGCGAGCGCCAGTAGGGTGGACCGCTGGTCGATGGGGTGCTTTCCCCGACCGGACACCCTGAAGACCCCGTCGAGCAAAGGCCCGGATCCTGAGCGCTTTCCCTGTAGATGCGGCTGCGGCGCTGGCCGGACCAGCGTGGCTTCGGGGCCGTCGGAGCTCCGCCGCCGCCGCGTTCGCGGCGGCGCCCCTGCCCACAGCGCAAGAAGAGGTCTGGCGCTACAGCCGGATCGCGGAGCTCGACCTCGACCGGTTCACCCCTGTGCCCGGGGCCGCGTCGGTCGACCTGACCATCCCCGATGAGTGGGCGTCGAAGGGCGCCACGGTCCGACGGGCCGCCGACCTCGACGCCGACGGCACCGGGCTCGGCTCGGTGGCCGACGGCGGGCCCGACGTCTTCGCCACCTTGAACGACGCCCTCAGCGAGGATCCGGTGGTCATCACCGTCCCGCGCGGCGTCCAGCTCGCCGACCCGCTCGTGGTTGGGACGCACCTCGCCGGCGCCGGCTCGGTGGGGTTCCCCCGCCTCGTCGTGCTGGTGGGGGAGGGCGCAGCCGCCACGGTCATCGACCGCACCACGTCCACCGACGACGCCCTCTTGTCGGTGCCGCTCACGGAGCTGCGCGTCGAGCGCGGCGGCCGCCTCGACTTCGTCACCATCCAGCAGCTGGGCTCGGCCGCCTGGCAGGTGGGCTCGCTCGTGGCCGAGGTCGGCCAGGAGGCGCAGCTCAACGTGGGACTGATCGGGCTCGGCGGTGCCTACGCCCGCCTCCGCACCGACTGCCGGCTGTCGGGGCGCGGCGGTACCGGCAACCTGCTGGCCGCCTACTTCGGTGACGGCGACCAGACGCTCGACTTCCGCACCTTCCAGCACCACGATGCGCCCGACACCACGTCGAACCTCCTGTTCAAGGGGGCCGTCGGGGGTCGCAGCCGGTCGGTGTACACGGGTCTCATCAAGGTGAGCAAGGAAGGGCGCGGGACCAACGCCTTCCAGACCAACCGCAACGTGAAGCTGTCCGACGACGCTTGGGCCGAGTCCGTGCCCAACCTCGAGATCGAGACGAACGACGTGCGGTGCAGCCACGCCTCCACCGTGGGCCCGGTCGATCCCGAGCAGCGCTTCTACCTGGAGAGCCGGGGGGTGCCGCCCACCATCGCCGATCGGCTGATCGTGGCCGGCTTCTTCGACGAGGTCGTCCGCCAGCTGCCTGACGACGCCCTCGTCGCCGAGGTCCGCCAGCGCGTCTCCGAGAAGCTCGACCGCGTCGCCGAGGACCTCCGATGAGCGCCCAGGCGCACCCCATCGCCCCGCTCGACGCCCTCGTCGACGGCGAGGCCCAGCGCTTCGACGTCCACGGCCACCGCCTGGCCGTGGTGCGCCTCGGCGACGACGTCTACGTCATCGGCGACATCTGCACCCACCAGGACATCTCGCTGTCCGAGGGCGAGGTCGATGCCGAGACCGGTCACATCGAGTGCTGGAAGCACGGGAGCTCGTTCTCGCTCGCGACCGGCGAGCCCGACGTGTTCCCCGCCACCCGACCCGTGCCCGTCTACCGGGCCTGGGTCGATGCCGACCAGGTCTTCGTGGAGATCGACGATCCCGAAGGGACCCCCTGATGTCCGAGCTCGTGATCGAAGGCCTGCGCGCCGGTGTCGACGGCAAGGAGATCCTCCGGGGGATCGACCTCGTCGTCCGCTCCGGCGAGGTGCACGCCGTCATGGGCCCCAACGGCTCGGGCAAGTCCACGCTGTCGCACGTGATCCTGGGCCGGCCCGGCTACGAGGTCACCGGCGGATCCGTCACCCTCGACGGCGTCGACGTGTTGGCGATGGACACCTGGGAGCGGGCCCAGGCCGGGCTGTTCCTGGCGCTCCAGTACCCCACCGAGGTGCCGGGCGTGTCGGTCGAGTCGGTGCTCACCGCCGCGTTCGCCGCCGGCGGCCGGGACGCCACCGGCCTCCACGCCACGATGGCGGCCGAGGCCGAGCGCATCGGCTTTGCGGAGCGGTTCCTCGGACGCGACCTCAACGTCGACCTGTCCGGCGGCGAGAAGAAGCGCAACGAGACGCTCCAGCTCGGCGTGCTCGCGCCCAAGATCGCCATCCTCGACGAGCTGGACTCCGGCCTCGACGTCGATGCCCTCCGTGCTTGCTCCCGTCGCGTGGAGCAGGCCACCACCGAGACCGGTCTCGGGGTCCTCGCGATCACCCACTACACCCGCCTGCTCCACGAGCTGAAGGCTGACGTGGTGCACATCTTGGCCCGGGGTCGGATCGTCAAGACCGGTGGCCCGGAGCTGGCCGATGAGCTCGAGGTCGACGGCTACGCCGCCTACCTGCCCGACGCTGGGTCCGAGGCGCCGGCCGCCGTCGCCGGCGACCCGTTCGCTGATCCCCTCGCCTGAGCCCTCGCAGGCGGCGACGGCCGGTCCTGGCGCCCGAGCCCTCGCCCAGGGTGGCCGTAGGCTCCGGCGCGTGTTCCGCCTCCGAGACCTGACGCGCCGCCAGGCCCTCGTCGGTGTGGCCATGGTGCTGCTCGTGGTGGCACCGTTCGCGTCGAGCGTGCTGCGCGCCCGGTCGATGCACTGGGTGCCGAGCGGCGACGACGCGCTGATCGGGTTGCGCAGCTGGGACGTGGCGACCTCGCACCGGCCGCTGATCGGGCAGGGGAGCACCACGCACCTCTACGGGCAGGAGGGCGGCACGTCGCACCCGGGACCCATCCAGTTCTACTGGCTCGCCGTCCCCATGCGGCTGCTCGGACCGGCGGCCGGGATGATCCTCGGCAGCGCAGCGGTGAACCTGACGGCGGTGCTCGTGGCGGCGTGGGTGGTCCTGCGCCGGGCCGGACCGGCGGTGGCGGCCTGGGCGATGGTCCTGCTGTCGCTCCTGCTCTGGAGCGAGGGCACCGCCATCTTGAGCGACCCGATCTCGTCCAACGCCGGCGCCATCCCGCTCGTCGCCCTGGCCGTGCTGGCGTGGGCGGTGGTCGACGGCGACATCCGGCTGCTCCCGCTCGGGGCGCTGTTCGGGTCGTGGGTCGCCCAGCAGCACCTGGCGATCGTGGTGCCCGCCGCCGCGATGGTGCTCGCCGCCGTGGTCGGGGTGATCGTCCTCGCCGTCCGGCGCCGCCGCCCGAGCGCTGGGGACCTCGATCCGCCCCGTCTGTGGCCGTGGGTCACGGGGGCCGCAGCCCTGGGTCTGGTCCTCTGGTCGCCGGTCATCTGGCAGCAGCTCACCGGCGACCCGGGCAACCTCACCGCGGTCGCGGAGTACGCCCGCCTCTCGGACTCGCCGTCGCTCGGCTGGACCGCGGCGTTCCGCCAGGCCATCCGGACCACCGGGTTCCCGCCGCTGCTGGCGCGCTCGGACCTCACCGGCCGATCGTTCTCGGTCGGGCCGCTGACCCCCCTCGAGCTGATCGTCGGCCTGGCCGGGTACGGCGTGCTGGTCGCCACCGTCGTGGTGGCGTGGACGCGACGCCGGACCCTCGCCCTCCTCGCGCTCATCGCCCTGCTGCTGGCCGCGGCGGGCACCTGCAACGGCAGCACCATCCCGAACTCGATCGAGGCGTACCGGATCAACTTCTACCGCTGGGAGTTCGTGGCCGCCTGGCTGTTGTGGCTCACGTTCGGGTGGGTGGGGGCACTCGCCGTCCGCTCGCTGCTGGCGCGCCGCGGCCGGCCGGTGCCGGCGGCCCTGCCCCGCTTCGCACCGGCGCTCGCCGTGGTGGTGATGCTGGTCCCCACCATCGGGAACCTCACCACCGAGGGCTACAACGACGCCCGCCGGGACCGCGACGGGTTCGTGGCCATGCGGGCCATGAGCGACGCGGCGATCGACGCAGCGGAGGAGGCGGGTGCGGACCGGGTGACCCTGGTCCTGCGGGGGAAGGCGGCGGTCCTCTCCACCGGCCAGGCCATGGCCCTGCAGCTGGAGGCCGCCGGCTACGACGTCGTGGTCCCCGAGCAGGAGGACCGGTTCTGGGGCGATCAGCGAGTGCTCGAGAAGGACGAGGACCCGGGCGATCTCATCCTCCTGCTGGCCACGGGCCGCGGCGTCGCCCCAGAAGGCCTGTCCGGGCGCACCATCGCCCGCTACGACATCAACGACGACCTGCGCAGCGTCCTGACCCCGCTGGTGGACCAGGCCCGCTCGGCTGATCCCGTGCCCGGCGCGGACGCCGACCGGCTCCTCGCCGAGCGCTACGACCCCATGAGCCGGGTCTACGCCAAGGGCCTGCTCGACGACATCGCGTTCGCACCCGAGCCGATCCTCACCGATGCGAAGCTGCTCCAGCTCATCGAAGACGGCTACTACGAGTCGCCCACCTTCGACGGCGACCAGATCGACGAGCTGCAGCGTCTCCTCCCCGCCCCGACCGTGAACGAAGACGACGTGCTCGAGCTCCGGGTCCTGACCCGCGCCGAGCTCGCCGACGCCATCCCATCTTGGAAGGAGTGACGATGAGCGACCGAGAGCCCGACCCCTCGCTGGACGTGCCCGAAGGGTGGGCCGTCGTCGGCGACGCCCTCCGCAAGGAGTTCGTGTTCGCGGACTTCGCCGAGGCCTGGGCGTTCATGACCCGGGTCGCAGCGGAAGCCGAGCGCATGAACCACCACCCCGACTGGTCCAACTCGTGGAACCGGGTCGTCATCGAGCTGACCAGCCACGACGTGGGCCGGCTGACGGCTCGCGACACCCGGTTGGCCGTCGCCATCGAGGGCTGCGTCTGACCGGCACGCCCAACAACTTGCAGGTAGAGTGCAAGGACTTTCGCCGGGCAGGGGACGCCCGGTGCATCCACCGCACCACCGCAACCACTGCACCAGGGGAGTCGTCTGCTGCTCATGAGTCGTCGTCGCGACCTTGAACTCCAGCTGCCTGCCGCCCTGCGCCCGCTCGGACCGTACGTCCCGGCGATCGGCATCATCGTGCTGCAGCTCGTGCTGTTCCCGATCGGGCTCGGAACCTGGATCCTGGGCGTCGTCGTCGGGCTGCTGACGGCGCTCGTCGCGCTGGGCCTGGCGCTCATCTACCGGTCGAACCGGATCTTGAACTTCGCCCAGGCGGACCTCGGGGCGGTGCCGGTGACCCTGGCCGTCGGCTTGATCGCCGCATCGGGTCTGCCGTACCTGGCGGGGCTGCTCATCGGGCTGACCGCGGCGATCGTGCTGGGCGCCGTCGTGGAGCTGGCCATCATCCGGCGCTTCTTCAAGGCACCCCGCCTCCTGCTCACCGTGGCGACGATCGGGCTGTCGCAGCTCCTCGTGATCTGCGGCCTGCTGCTCCCGCGCCTCTGGGACGAGGAGGACACCAAGAAGCTCCAGACGAACCTCAGCGTGCCCCAACCGTTCACCGCCCGGATCGAGATCGGCAGCCAGATCTTCCACGGCGCCGAGGTCCTGGCGATGATCGTGGCGCCCCTCGTGCTCATCGCCCTGGTGCTCTTCCTGCGGGGGACCGATGCGGGGATCGCCCTGCGAGCCAGCGCGGACCGCACGGACCGGGCGGCGCTGCTCGGCATCCCGGTCCGCCGGCTCCAGACGCTCGTGTGGGGCCTGGCGGCCGCCCTCTCGTTCACCGGGCTCTTCCTCGAGGCATCGATGTTCGGGTACACCGGGGCCAGCGCCCTCAGCGCCGGCGCGCTGGTCTTCGCCCTGTCGGCCCTGCTCATCGGGCGCCTCGACAACCTGGTGGCCGTCGCCGCCTCGGCCGTCGCCCTGCGCGTCCTGGATCAGGGCGTCGCGGCCAAGTACCCGAGCGACCCGGCGCGCATCTACATCGTGCTCGCCGTCGTGCTCCTGGTGATCTTGGCGCTGCGCCGGGTGTCGACCCGACGCCGAGACGTCGACGGCGCCACCCTCCAGGCCGCCGACGAAGTCCGGCCGGTGCCCGCCGAGCTGCGCTCGGTGCCGGTCGTCCGCATCCTCCGGGTCCTCATCCCCGTGGTCCTGGTCGTGCTCGCCGCGGCGCTGCCGCTGGTGCTGGGGCCCAGCGACGAGCTCCGCGCCTCGACGGTCGCGGCCTACGCCCTGATCGCCCTGTCCGTGGTGGTGCTCACCGGCTGGGCGGGACAGGTGTCCCTGGGGCAGATGGCCTTCGCCGCGGTGGGGGCGGCGGTGGGCGCGGTCGCCACCGCCACCTGGCACGTCGACCTCCTCGTCGGCCTGCTCGCCGCGGGCGCAGCGGGCGCCGTGGTGGCCGTCATCGTCGGGTTGCCGGCGCTGCGGCAACCGGGTCTGTACCTCGCGGTCACCACGCTCGCGTTCTCCCTGGCGTGCAGCAACTTCCTGCTCAACCGCAAGGAGCAGGCCTGGATCCCCAAGGGAGAGGTCGCCGCCCGACCGCTGTTCCGCCAGTTCGACCTCGGCTCCGAGGCGGCGATGTACGAGGTGGTCCTCGGCGTGGTGGTGCTCGCCTTCCTCGCCGTGCTGGGCATCCGCCGCAGCCGTACGGGCCGGGCCCTCATCGCCGTCCGCGACAACGAGCGCGGCGCGGCGGCGTATTCGATCCCGGTCCTGCGGGCGAAGCTCACCGCCTTCGCCCTCTCGGGGTTCCTCGCCGCCGTGGCCGGCTGCCTCCTCGTCCACGTGAACCGGGGCTTCGACGAGGGCCCCTTCGCCGCCAGCGGCAGCCTCGGCATCTTCACCGCTGCGGTGGTGGGCGGCCTCGGTTCGCTCGCCGGCGCCATCCTCGGGGCGCTGTACCTCCAGGGCGGGGAGTGGTTCCTCGACCCACCCTGGAACCTGCTGCCCTCCGCGATCGGCGTCCTGCTGGTGCTGATGATCGTCCCGGGCGGTCTCGGCAACCTCATGTACCGGGCCCGCGACGGCGCGCTCCGGGCGCTGGCCCGTCGGCGGGGGATCGTGGTCGCCAGCCTGTTGGAGGACTCGGGGGGCGACGAGGCCCCCGAGGCCATCAAGGTCGTGATGCCGGACCGGCCCCAGGGGCTCGACGGCTCGGCGGCCGATGAACCGGTGGGCTCGCCGCGATGACCGCGACCGCCGTGCCCGAAGAGATGCCGGCCTCAGCCGAGCCCGTGCCCGAGGCGTCGCGCTGGCGCCCGGAGTGGCTGGGCCGCGCCGGCTGGTACCCCCTGCTGATCCTCTTCGGCCTCAACATGACCGACGAGCTGGACCGCGCCGCGTACTACGTGCTGCTGCCGGACATCCGGGACTCGCTGCACCTCACCAACGGCGCCATCTTGAGCGTCGTCGCGCTGGCCAGTGCGGTCGCCCTGCTCCTGACGGTCCCCATCGCCCACATGGCCGACCGCCGGAGCCGCATCGCCATCGCCCTGCTCGGCGCGGTGGTCTGGGCCTTCTTCTCGTTCGCCACCGGCCTGGCGTTCACGATCTGGGTGCTGATCGCGGCTCGGTCCGGCGCGGCCATCGGCCAGGGCGTGGTGTTCCCCACCCACAACAGCCTGCTCGCGGACTACTACCCGATCCGGTCTCGGCCGCGGGTGTACTCGATCCACCGGGCGGCCAACAGCGTCGGCCAGATCCTCGGGTTCCTGATCGGTGCCGGGCTGGCCACGCTCTTCACCTGGCGGGCGCCGTTCATCGTCTTCGCCTTCCCCACGCTCGTCCTGGTGGTCCTCGGCCTCAAGCTCCGGGATCCGGGCCGGGGGCACTTCGAGCGCGAGGCGGCCGATCTCGGCATCGACACCACGGTGGACGAGCCGCCGCCGTCGTTCGCCGAGGCGCTGCGCATGGTGTGGACCATCCGCAGCCTGCGGCGCATCTTCATCGCCCTGCCGTTCCTCGCCGCCTCGATCATCGGGTTCTTGTCGCTGGCCTCGCTCATGTACGAGGAGGTGTTCGGGCTCGATGCATGGGAGCGGGCGTGGGCGCTCATCCCGGTCCAGCTCGTGGAGCTGGTGGGCGTGGTGGTCGGCGCCCGGCTGACGACCCGTGCCCTCACCAAGGGGGCGTCGAACATCTTCGGGATCCTGGGCGCGGCCTCGGCGGTGGCGTGCGTGACCGCCCTGGTGTTCGCCGCCGCACCCAACGTCATCGTCGCCGTGGCGGCCAACTGCGTCATCTCGGCCTCGCTCGTGATCGTCGGCCCCGGCGTGCTCTCGTCGCTCTCGCTGGCCATCCCGCCTCGTGCCCGCTCGATGGGCTTCTCCATCGGGGCGCTGTGGGTCCTGCCCGGCCTGCTCGCACTGCCGCTCATCGGGTGGATCGGCGAGAACCACGGCTTCCGCTGGGGCATGGCGGTGATGGTCCCGATCTTCTTGATCGGCGGCCTGGTCATCGCATCGGTCGGCAAGGTGATCGACGACGACATCGCCCAGGTCTGGACGGGAGCAGCGACGCGCGCCCAGATGATCCAGGAGCGCGCCGCAGGCAAGCTGCCCTTGCTCAGCGTCCGCAACGTCCAGGTCGCCTACGGCGACGTCCGGGTGCTGTTCGGCGTGGACATCGACGTGGCCGAGGGCGAGGTGATCGCCCTGCTCGGGACCAACGGCGCCGGCAAGTCCACCCTCCTCAAGGCCATCTCCGGCGTGGCCCAGGCCGACCGGGGCGCCATCGTGTTCGACGGGCGGGACATCACCCACGCGCCGCCGGAAGAGATCGCCCCGCTCGGCATCGCCCAGGTGCCCGGTGGCCAGGGCGTGTTCCCCTCGCTCACGGTCGCCGAGAACCTCCGGGCTGCCGGGTGGATGCTCCGCAAGGACCCGGTGCTGCGGTCCGCCCGGGTCGACGAGGCGCTGGCCCTGTTCCCGGTGCTCGCCGCGCGCGCCGACGATGCCGCGGCGGATCTCTCCGGCGGTCAGCAGCAGATGCTGGCGCTCGCCATGGCGTTCCTGTCCGAGCCGAAGCTGCTGATGATCGACGAGCTGTCCCTCGGCCTGGCGCCGGTGGTGGTGGAGCAGCTCCTCGGCGTGGTCCGGGGCCTGCGCGACCGCGGCACCACCATCATCCTCGTGGAGCAGTCGGTGAACGTGGCGCTCACCGTGGCCGACACGGCGTACTTCATGGAGAAGGGCGAGATCCGGTTCCACGGGCCCACCTCGGAGCTGCTCGACCGGCCCGATGTGCTGCGGTCGGTCTTCTTCCAGGGTGCGGCCTCCGGGCTGGCCGGCGCCAACGGGTCTGGGGGTTCGGGCAGGTCGACGAGATCGTCGGTGGCGGTGCGCTCGGGTCCGGTCGCCTCGAACGGCCACAGCGAGGAATCGTCGGGTCCCGGTCTCGCCGTCGAGGAGCTGTCCGTGGCGTTCGGCGGCATCCGGGCGGTGGACGCGGTGTCGTTCTCGGTCGCGCCCCGGGAGGTGGTCGGCCTCATCGGCCCGAACGGCGCCGGCAAGACGACGCTGCTCGACCTCATCTCGGGCTTCACCCGTCCCGATGCCGGCCACGTCCGCCTGGGCGATGTGGACCTCACCGATGCTCGGCCGCACCGCCGGGCCGCGCTCGGGCTGGGCCGCAGCTTCCAGGACTCGCGGCTGTTCCCGTCGCTGACGGTCGAGGAGACGCTCTTGGTCGCCCTCGAGCGCTGGCTCGACGTGCGCGACCCCTTCAACGCCGCCCTCCACCTCCCGCCCCTCGTCGACAGCGAGGCCGCCGCCCGCCACCGCGTCGACGAGCTCATCGAGCTGCTGGGGCTCCAGGCGTTCCGCTCCAAGTTCATCGGCGAGCTCTCCACCGGCTCCCGGCGGGTCGTCGACATCGGCTGCGTCTTGGCCCACGAGCCGTCGGTGGTCCTGCTCGACGAGCCGTCGTCGGGCATCGCCCAGCGCGAGGCGGAGGCGCTGGCGCCGCTGCTGCTGACGATCCGAGACGCCCTCGACGCCAGCCTCATCGTCATCGAGCACGACATGGGCCTCATCGCCACGGTGTCCGACCGGCTGGTCGCCCTCGACCAGGGCCGGGTCGTGACCATCGGTCAGCCCAGCGACGTCCTCGCCCACCCCGAGGTGGTCGCGTCCTACCTGGGCGGCGACCGCGCCGTCCTCACCCGCTCCGGGCCCACCACGGGCCCCGCCGCTCCTCCGGAGGTCCCATGACCCCACGCACGGCCACCCCGCCGCCCCGCTCCTCGCTCGTGGCCCGCTTCGGGCCGCTCGTGGTGATCCTCATCGCCCTGGCAGCGGTGGGGTTCATCTCGTCCACCGGCACCGAGGAGGTGACCGCCGCCGGGCCGGGGTCCAAGACCACGACCGGCTCGGCGAACGCGCAGCTGCCCGTCTACTACCAGGACGCCAAGGAGCAAGACGAGCTCGACCAGTACGACTTCGGCGACAACTGCGACCCGAAGACCGGTCGCATCAAGGTGCCGTCGCTGTACGCCCCGCCCTGCGTGGCCGCCCGGCCCGACGTCAAGCGCAACGTGAGCGGTCAGGGCGTGACCGACACGGAGATCACCGTCGTGGCCTACGTGGCCGCCGACGACGACCTCGCCGCCAGCCTCAACGCCCAGCTCGACCCCCCGGAGGCCACCGCCGACACGAGCGACAAGATCATCGAGATGTTCGCCCAGACCTACGAGACCTGGGGCCGGGAGATCAAGGTCGTCCGGATGAAGGGCTCGGGCTCCGATGAGACGTCCGCCAAGGCCGACGCGGTGAAGGTGGCCGAGGAGATCAAGGCGTTCGCCTCCATCGGCGGTCCCGGCCAGGAAGGCGCCTACGCCGAGGAGCTGGCGCGGCGCGGCGTCGTCTGCGTGGGCTGCGGCTTGTCGCTGCCGGACTCGGCGCTCCAGGACAACGCGCCGTTCCTGTGGGGCAACCTCCAGACACCGGAGCAGTACCTGCTCAACCTCGGCGACTTCATCATCGAGCGGCTGCTCGGGAAGAAGGCCGAGTTCGCCGGAAGCGCAGAGCTCCGATCCCAGACGCGGAACTTCGGCGTGGTGCACTTCGAGCAGGACCCGCCCGTGTTCGGCGCCGTCGAGGAACAGGTGGCCAAGGAGGGTGGCGACCGGGGCTACGAGCCGGCCATCAGCCTCACCTACCAGCTGGTCATCGCCGACCTGCCGGCGAAGGCCCGCGTCATCGTCGACCAGCTCAAGAAGGCCAAGGTCACCTCGGTCGTGTTCCTCGGCGACCCGGTCATGCCGATCTATCTGACCAAGGCGGCCACCGACCAGAACTACTTCCCCGAGTGGATCATCACCGGCACCGTGCTCACCGACACGACGGTGTTCGGCCGGCTCTACGACCAGGAGCAGTGGGCCCACGCGTTCGGCGTGTCGAGCCTGCCCGCCCGCCTCCCCCTGGAGAAGAGCGAGTCATGGCGGAACTACGAGTGGTTCTACGGCGAGCCGCCGGCCGCCAAGAAGACCGTGACCGTGATCAACGAGCCGATCCGGATCCTCATGGCCGGCATCCACCAGGCCGGTCCGAGGCTCACCCCCGAGACGTTCCGCGACGGCCTGTTCGCCTATCCGCCGAGCGGTGGCCTGCCCACCAACCCGAGGCTCTCCTGGGGCGACCACGACCTGTTCCGGGCCCCGGACTTCAACGCCGTCGACGACATGCAGGTGATCTGGTGGGACGCCGAGGCCGAAGGGCCCGACGAGCAGGGCGAGGAGGGCAAGGGGATGATGATGTCCGCCGATGGCGGCAAGCGCTACCTGCCCGGCGAGATGCCCCACACGCCCGTCAACGTGTTCGATCCCGATGGCGCCGTGGCCATGTACGACGAGCTCCCCGCCGACGCCGTCCCGCCCAGCTACCCCTCACCCGGCCCCGGCGGCTGACGGGCCCGGGTCGGTAGGGTCGGCGCATGGCTGACGTGACCCTGTTCCACAACCCGAACTGCTCCACCTCGCGGCACGCGCTCGACGAGGTGACCGCCGCCGGCGTCGACGCCGACGTCGTCCAGTACATCAAGACGCCCCTGTCGGCCGAGGAGCTGCTCGACCTGATGGACAAGCTGGTGGACCCCCCGGCCGACCTGGTCCGCAAGGACGGGTTCTTCAAGGAGCAGGGCCTGGTCGAAGGCGACTACACCGACCCGAAGGCCGTGGCCGAGCTCCTCGACCAGTACCCGCGCCTCATGCAGCGCCCGGTCATCGTGAAGGGCGATCAGGCCATCATCGGCCGTCCCAAGGACCGGGTCGCCGCCTTCCTGCAGGACTGACGACCCGATCCGGGTGGGGTCGGGTTCGCTAGGCGGCGGCTTCGGCCTGAGCGGCCGGCTCGAGGGCCCAGCCGATGACCTGGTCCACCGTCTTGGCGAGGTGGATCGTCATCTCGTCGCGGATGTGGACGGGGATGTCGTCGATGTCCGGCTCGTTGCGGATCGGCAAGATGACCTCCCGGATGCCGACCCGGTGGGCCGCCATCACCTTCTGCTTGACCCCGCCGATCGGCAGGACGTGGCCCTGGAGGGTCACCTCGCCGGTCATCGCGATCGTCGACTTCACCGCCCGGCCCGTGAACAGGCTGACCAGGGCGGTGCTCATGGCGATGCCCGCGGACGGACCGTCCTTCGGCGTGGCGCCGGCGGGGAAGTGCACGTGCACCGCCCGGCGGTCAGCGCCCGAGGGGATGCCGAGCGAGCCGCTGTTGGCCCGGACGTAGGAGAGGGCGATGCGGGCCGACTCCTTCATGACGTCGCCGAGCTGGCCGGTGACCAGCAGGTCGGACTTCTCGGCATCGCCACCGTCGGCCGGAAGCGCCGTGGCCTCGACGAACAAGACGTCGCCGCCGGCGCCGGTGACGGCCAGGCCGGTGACCACGCCCGGCACCGAGGTGCGGTCGGCGATGTCGGTGTCGTGGAAGCGGTCGCGGCCGAGCAGCTCAGCCACCTCGGCCTCGTCCACCACGACCGGCTCACCGGTGCGGGCGGCGACCTGGGCGGCCACCTTGCGGAGCACCTTGGCGAGGGCCCGCTCCAGGGAGCGGACGCCGGCTTCGCGGGTGTGGGCCCGGACGATCCGGCGCAGGGCCGGCTCCGTGATGGTCACCTCGTCGGGCTTGATCCCGGACCGCTCCAGCTGACGGGACAGCAGGTGGTCTCGGGCGATGGCGACCTTCTCGTCCTCGGTGTACCCGTCGAGCGAGATGATGTCCATGCGGTCGAGCAGCGGCCCGGGGATGGTGTCGAGCTGGTTGGCGGTGGCGATGAAGATCACATCCGACAGGTCCAGGTCGACCTCCAGGTAGTGGTCCCGGAAGCTGTGGTTCTGCGCCGGGTCGAGGACCTCGAGCAGGGCGGCGGACGGGTCGCCCCGCCAGTCGTTGCCGACCTTGTCGATCTCGTCGAGCAGGACGACCGGGTTCATCGTCTTGGCCTCGGTCATGGCCCGGACGAGCCGCCCTGGCCGGGCGCCGACGTAGGTGCGGCGGTGGCCCCGGATCTCCGCCTCGTCGCGCACGCCGCCGAGGGCGACCCGCACGAACGAGCGGTCGAGCGCCCGGGCGATGGACTCGCCGAGCGACGTCTTGCCGACCCCGGGCGGCCCCACGAGCGTGAGGATCGTGCCCTGCCGGACCGGCTGGGGCGAGACGAACCCGTCCTCCGCCGTTGCCGTGTCGGCGGGGCCGTCGTCGTCGGCTGCTCCGGAGAGCACCTTGGCGGCGGCGGCCTCCTGGAGCGCGCTGAGCTCGGCGGCGCGGGCCGCCTCCTCGGCCCGCTCGGCTCGGAGCTTGCGGACCGCCAGCTCCTCGACGATGCGGTCCTTCACCTCGTCGAGGCCGGTGTGGTCGGCGTCCAGCACGGCGCGAGCGTTGTCCAGCTCCAGGTTGTCGGTGGAGCGCTCCCCCCAGGGGATCTCCAGCACGGTGTCGAGCCAGGTGACGATCCAGCCCCGCTCGGGCGACTGCTCGGAGCTGCGCTCGAGCTTCTCGACTTCGCGCTCGGCGGCGGTGCGGACATCGGCGGGCAGGTCGCGCTCGGCCAGCTTCTGGCGGTACGCAGCGGGGGAGTCGGCGGCCTCGCCGCCCTCCTCGTCGAGCTCGCCGAGCTCCTTGCGGATGGCCGAGAGCTGCTGGCGGAGGATGAACTCGCGCTGGTTCTTCTCCAGGCCTTCGCTGACCTCGGTGCGGATCTTCTCCTGCATGGCGTGCTCGGCCAGGGACTCCTTCACCCAGCCGAGGACCCGGCGGATCCGGTCGGTGACGTCGACGGTCTCGAGCAGCTCGATCTTGCGCTCGAGCGACAGCTCGGGCCACCAGCCGGCGGCGTCGGCGAGGGCGTCGGGCTCGTCGAGACCGCGGAGGATCTCGTTCAGCCTGCGCCCACCCATCTCCTCGAACAGCTCGCGGAAGCCGGCGCGCAGCTCGACCGCGAGGGTGCGGGCCTCGTCGGTGACCTCGGGGTGGACGGGCTCGGCCTGGAGCCACAGCACCGTCCCGGTGCCGGCCACGCCCGTGCGCAGCAGCGCCCGGTCGTGCGCCCGCACCACGAGGGCGGGGACTCCGGAGGGCAGCGCCCCCGTGGACTCGATGGTGGCGATGGTGCCGACGACGGCGTGGCGGCCATCGACGCGGGGGACGAGCAGCAGCCGGTTGTCGTCGCCGGTGGCTTCGACCGCGGCCTTCGCCTCGTCGGACTCGAGGGCGATGGTGAGCACCATCCCGGGGAGCACGACGCCGTTGGGCAGGGGGAGCACGGGCAGCGTCAGCAGCTCGGTCGAGGGTTGGGTGGTGTCAGCCATGAGGGGCTCCTCGGGGTCTTGCGGGACCCAGACAACCCTACGGCCGAACCTGCTATTCCCACCATCAACTTCTTTGGCAAGGAGGGAATAAAGCGCAGGTAGAAGGAGGGGCGGGAGCGGATGGACGAGCTCGACTGCTCGGGAGCGGCTGCGTCAGGTGTCGGCGGTGGCTTGGCCGATGCCTTCGGCCAGGGTGTTCCAGGCCAACGTCGCGCACTTGATGCGGACCGGGAACTTCACGACGCCGCGGAGGGCCTCGAGATCGCCGAGCTTCACGCCTTCGGGGAGCTCCGAGGGCAGGTCCTCGCCGGACTCGCCGTCGGTGTCGAGCGACGACTCGTGGATGCTCATCATCGCCTTGAAGGCGTGCGTCAGGGCTTCGATCTCCGAGATGGTCTTGCCCTTGACGGCGGCCGACATCATCGAGGCCGATGACTGGCTGATCGAGCAGCCGGTGCCGCCGATGCGGATGTCTCCGACGACGCCGGCGTCGTCGAGGTCGAGGTACACGACGATCTCGTCACCGCACAGGGGGTTGAAGCCCTCGGTGCGGGTGGCGGGTGGCGTCTCGAGCTCGCCCCGGTTCCGGGGGTTGCGGTAGTGGTCGAGGATGATCTCGCGGTAGAGATCCTCGAGTCCTGGCATGGGGTCGGCTCCGTGGTCAGATCAGACGTGCAGATCAGAAGGTGAAGAAGCTTTGCGCGTCGGCAAGTGCGTCGGCCAACGCGTCGACATCGTCGGTGTCGTTGTACACGTAGAACGAGGCCCGGGCGGTGGCTCCGACGCCGAGCACCTTCATCAGGGGCTTGGCGCAGTGGTGGCCCGGCCGCACGCACACGGCGTGCTCGTCGAGCACCTGCGACAGGTCGTGGGGGTGGATGCCGTCCATGGCCATCGACAGCACGCCGCCTCGCATCGCAGGCTCGGCCGGACCGTGGATGGTGAGGGCGTCGCCGAAGCGCTCGGTCAGCGAGCGCATGGCGTAGGCCGTGATCGACACCTCGTGCTCGCGCACGAGGTCCATGCCGAGGCCGTCGAGGTAGTCGACCGCAGCGTGCAGGCCGATGATCTCGGCGATCGGCGGGGTGCCGGCCTCGAACTTGGCCGGCAGCGCGGCGGGGACGAACCCGTCGAGGGTGACGTTGAGGATCATGCCGCCGCCGCCCAGGAACGTGGGCATGGCGTCGAGCAGCTCCTCGCGCCCCCACAGCACGCCGATGCCGGTGGGCCCGAGCATCTTGTGGCCGGAGAAGGCGGCGAAGTCGACGCCCATGTCGCCGAGGTCGGTGGTCAGGTGCGGCACGTACTGGCAGGCGTCGAGGCACACCAGGGCGCCGGCGTCGTGGGCCCGACGGGTGAGGTCCTGGACCGGCGTGAGGGTGCCGGTGACGTTCGACATGGCGGTGAGCGCCACGATCTTCACCCCGTCGAGCAGGGTGTCGAGATCGGTCAGGTCGAGCTGGGCGTCGGGGGTGAGCGGGATCCAGCGGATCTCGAAGCCCTTCTCGGCCTGGAGCTGGAACCACGGGACGATGTTGGCGTGGTGCTCGAGCTGGGTGAGCAGCACGGCGTCGCCCGGGCCGAGGTTGGCGCGGCCCCACGACTGGGCGACCAGGTTCAGCGACTCGGTGGCGTTCTTGGTGAAGATGACCTCGGTCTCGGGGTTGGGGGCCCCGATGAACCGGCCGACGCGGACCCTCGACGCTTCGAGGGCGTTGGTGGCCGCCTCGGCGATGGCGTAGACGCCGCGGTGCACGTTGGCGTTGATCGTCTCGTAGTAGGTGGTCATGGCGTCGATGACGACCTGTGGCTTCTGCGACGACGCCGCCGAGTCCAAGAAGCGGATCGGGAGCCCCTTGATCTCCTGCTGGAGCAGCGGGAAGTCCGCCTTGATCCTGGCGACGTCGAGCCGGTCGAGGGAGGTGGCGGCGCTCACGCGGCGGCCATCACGACGCCGCCGCGGCTGCTGCGGTCTGCCAGGCCTCGAAGCCCTCGGACTCCACCCGGTGCGCGAGCTCCATGCCGCCGGAGGCGACGATGCGGCCGTCGATCAGGACGTGCACGTGGCTGGGCTGGAGCTCGTCGAGGAGGCGCTGGTAGTGGGTGACGACCAGCAGGCCGAGCTCGGGCCGGTCCTTCCGGACCTCCCGGACGCCCTCGGCCACCACGCGCAGCGCGTCGATGTCGAGGCCGGAGTCGGTCTCGTCGAGGATCGCCAGCTCGGGCTCCAAGATGGCCATCTGGAGGATCTCGTTGCGCTTCTTCTCGCCACCGGAGAAGCCCTCGTTCAAGTACCGGTCGGCGAACGAGGGGTCCATGTCGAGGCGCTCCATCCAATCCATGATCTGGAGGCGCAGCTCGAGCATCGACAGGTCGATGCCCTTTCGGGCCGACCAGGCCTGGCGCAAGAAGTTGAGCACCGAGACCCCGGGGATGGTCTGGGGGTACTGGAAGGCGAGGAAGAGGCCGCTCCTGCCGCGGTCGTCCGCCCCCCACTCGGTGATGTCGTCGCCCTGGAAGTGGATGCGGCCGCTGGTCACCTCGTACTCGGGGCTGCCGAGGAGGCTGCTGGCCAGCGTGGACTTGCCCGAGCCGTTGGGGCCCATGAGGGCGTGGATCTCGCCCGCACGGATCGTGAGGCTGACACCCCGGAGGATCTCGTTGCCGTCCGCACTGACGTGCAGGTCATCGATCTCGAAGAGGGGGGCCTCGGACATGGCTGCCAGTGTATTAGTCCTACGGCGATAGTGGTAATGCCGAGAAGAGAAATCCGCCACGTCCCGCGGCCCCGGAGAACTTCTGCGGTGGACGGGACCAAACCGGCCCGCCACGCTGTTGTTGGGTCTGTCCGAGGCGCCATCGCGGCGCCGCCCGAGCTGCCAGGAGGTAGCCCCCCCATGTTGTTCAGCCGCAGCAAGCCCGAGCCGGTCACGGCGGAGAACGCGCTCCCCAGCCACGACGAGCCGACCTTCGACATCAGCGGCGTCCACGCCGTCAACGGCACCTCGATCGTCCCGCCCTGGCCCGAGGGCCACGAGGTGGCCATCTTCGCCATGGGCTGCTTCTGGGGTGCGGAGCGCATCTTCTGGCGCCTGCCCGGCGTGTTCACCACCGCCGTCGGCTACGCCGGGGGCTTCACCCGGAACCCCACCTACAACGAGACGTGCACCGGCCGGACCGGCCACACCGAGGCCGTCCTCGTGGTCTACGACCCCGAGCAGATCTCGTACCGCCGTCTCCTCGAGGTGTTCCTCACCGAGCACGATCCCACGCAGGTCGACGGGCAGGGCAACGACCACGGGACCCAGTACCGGTCCGCCGTGTACGTGACCACCGACGACCAGCTGGCCGAGGCCACCTCGGCGTTCGAGGTGTTCGGCCGGGCCCTGGCCGACGCCGGCAAGCGGTCCATCGCCACCGAGCTCGCCCCGGCGGGCGAGTTCTTCTACGCCGAGGAGTACCACCAGCAGTACCTGCACAAGAACCCTGGTGGCTACTGCGGTCTCCAGGGGACCGGCGTGGTCTGCCAGCTCCCCGGGCCGCTCGCCGAGCTCGACGTCGACCTCGACACGGACCTCGGCGCCGCCACCGACGGCGACACCAACACCGACGCCGACACCAAGCTCAAGCCCCTCGCCGAGACCGATGAGGAGTGGCGCGAGCGGCTCAGCCCGGAGCAGTACCAGGTGCTGCGCCAGGCCGGCACCGAGCGGGCGTTCGTCGGGGCCTACACCGATGTGGAGGACCCCGGCCTGTACCGCTGCATGGCGTGCGGCAACCCGCTCTACACCAGCGACACCAAGTTCCACTCGGGCAGCGGCTGGCCGTCGTTCACCGAGGCGGTGTCGCCGGACGCTGTCGAGATCATCGAGGACCACTCGCACGGGATGGTGCGCACCGAGGTCCGCTGCGCCCGCTGCCACAGCCACCTCGGCCACGTGTTCCCCGACGGCCCTCGGGACCGCGGCGGTCTGCGGTACTGCATGAACAGCTGCGCCCTCGACCTCGACGCCGAGGCCGCACCCACCAGCTGACCCATCCCCGCACCGCGCTCGAGCGGGTCAGCCGCCGGTGGTGGACCAGTGCCAGGGCTCCGACGGGAGGTTCTTGAGGCCGTAGGTCTTGGCGTTCTGAGCCAGCCACTTGTAGCAGGCGGAGGTCTTGGTCTGGCAGGACTCGAAGTCGATGGCCAGGCCCTTCTCGTGCTGCGAGGTGCCGGGCTTCGCCGTCGGCGGGGTGCACTGGCTCGCCGGCTTCTCGTAGATGTCGTACTGGGTCGGCCCGCAGTTGGCCTTGCGGACGGCGATCTGCGAGGCGGCGTCGCGGTAGCCGCCGCCGCAGAGCTTCAGGCCGTCGGCCTTGGCTGCGGCGAGGAGCTGGCGGGTGCTGCTCACGATCGAGCTCGCCACCACGATCGAGCGGGAGGTGTCGGTGGTGCAGGTGGCCTTGGCGGTGGTCACCTTCGGCAGCACGGGAGCGGTCGGCTGGCACGCCGCGAGGGCGAAGATGATGGGAAGCGCGCTGGCCAGGGCCAGGGTCCGCAGGCGCGTCGGGGCGCGGTGCACGAGGGTTCTCCTTCGAACGTCGGATCCCGCCACAGGTGTCAGATCAACGATCGGCCCGACGGGCGACGCCGTGAGCGGTCGGCGCGAAGACCACCTCGACGGGGGAGGAAAAGCACCCGTCAGGGTGATGACATCGGTGTCAGCGAATCCGTACGATACCGGCGTTCATCAGGCCGGAACGGGGAGGGATCGGACCACGTGGGTCAGCGTCGATGTGTCAGCCGTGGTCGCGGAGGTCTTCCTTCCACGTACGGAAGCGGGTGTGGGACGCGGTGGGGCCGCGGCCGGATCCGGTGCCGTCGGGGAACAGCTCGAACGTGAAGTGGTGGGCGGCCTCGTCGGGGTCGTCCGCCCGGCAGACCCAATAGCACGCGTGGTCGCCACGGGCCGGGCCGGACCGCCACAGCAGCCAGGGGCCGATCCGCCGCAGGTACCGCGCATCGTCCAGCGAGGTGAGCGCAGCCGGCGCCTCGATCCACGCCGAGGCTGGGATCGAGCGGTCCCGGGTCGGGGTGTCCGGGAGGTCGGCGGTGTGGACCGGCCGCTCGTCGAGCGGCCGCAGCTCGGCTGGGGTGGGCTTCACCTCTCGGGGCTCGGTCATCGTCCGGATCCTCCCACGGGCCGAGGGCGGTGCCGCGCCGTGTCCCGATCTTGGCCAGGGGACGGCTACCAGCCGCGGTCGGCCCACTCCTGGAGGTGGGGGGACTCGGCGCCGATCGTGGTGGTGTCGCCGTGGCCCGGGAGCACGATGGTGTCGCCGGGCAGCGGGGAGAAGAGGCGGTCCTCCAACGAGCGGAGGATGGTGGGGAAGTGGCCGCCGAACTTCGTGGTGCCCGGGCCGCCCGGGAAGAGGGTGTCACCGCTGAACAGGACCGGCTTCCCGGCGATCTTGAAGCACATCGACCCAGGGGTGTGGCCCGGCGTGGAGATCGTCTCCAGCCGCAGGCGGCCCACCTCGATGACCGAGTCGTCCTCGAGGAGCTGGTCGTAGCTCGGGAGCATCGCCGCGTCCTCTGCCGTGACGTGGACCGAGTACCCGGCGTCGCGCATCTGGGGGACGGCCTGGATGTGGTCGTGGTGGCCGTGGGTCTCGAGCACCTCCCGCACGCCGAGCCGCCGGCTCAGCTCGAGCAGCTGCTCGTGCTCGTCCGCCGCGTCGAGCAGGACGGCGTCGCCCGTCTGGCGGCAGCGCAGGACGTACACGTTGTTGTCCATCGGCCCGACCACCACCTGGTGGATCTCGGCTTCTGCATCGGACCAGATGAGCGCGTCGGTTCCCATCGGCCCAGTCTGCCGGTTCACGACGACACCACGTCGAAGCCGAGGGCGAGGGCGACCGGGATCTGGCGGGGGTCGAACGTCAGGTAGGTGGTGGGCCGGGGGAGGCGGTCGGCAGCCGCCAGGTGGAGGGCGTCCACCGTCCGCAGCGGCTGCTCCCGCGTGAGCTCGGCGGCGCGATCGAGGCAGCGCTGGTCCACGGGGACGACGTGGATGCGCTCCCAGTCGTCTCGCAGCGCACGCCGGACCCGGTCCCCGTCGGTCGGGATGTCGCAGACCCGGTCCACCATGCCGAGCGCCTCGGCCTGGGCCAGCGCCGACGCGCACCAGACCGGGTCGGCGGCCATGGCCTCGAGGACGACGTTGCGGTGCGGGCCGGACAGGTAGCGCCCGAGCAGCGCCGAGGTGTCGAGGGCGAGGGTCATGCGCCTCGGACCTCTCGCAGCGCCCGGTCCAGGCGGCCGCCGGTCCACGTGTCGATCCGGGTGCCGGGGTCCGCGGGCCGGTCGCCGCGCCGGGCGGGCTCGATCAGCCCGCGGGCGGCGAGGTCGTCGAGGGTGACGCGCGTGTCGGCCGGCTCCACCGGCCCGAGCTGGGCGACCGGACGGCCGGCGATGGTGATGACGATCCGCTCGCCCGAGCCGGCCCGCCGCACGAGCGAGGTGAGCCGGCTCCGCAGCTCGCGGATGCCGAGGCGGGCGTCGTTCGGTTCCACGAACCGAAGTGTACGCAGGTGTACGCACGGCGACGAGCGGACGGGGCGACCCGTGAGGCAGGGTCACGGGACCGATCACCCGCACTCCGGTGCTGACCACCCAAGGGGACCACCGTGAACTTCGCGTTCAACGAGGAGCAGGAAGAGCTCCGCAAGACCGTCCGTGCGTTCCTCGAGGCCAAGTCCTCCGAGGCCGCGGTCCGCGAGCAGATGGACACCGAGGCCGGCTACGACGCCGCCGTCTGGCAGCAGATGGGCGAGCAGCTCGGTCTGCAGGGCCTCGTGATCCCCGAGGAGTTCGGCGGTTCGGGCTACGGCTACATCGAGCTCGTGGTGATCCTCGAGGAGATGGGCCGCTCGCTGCTGCCCGCCCCGTTCTTCTCGTCGGTCGTCCTCGCCGGCAACACCCTGATCCACTCCGGTGACGACCAGGCCAAGGCCGACCTCCTCCCGGGCATCGCCACCGGCGAGACCATCGCCACCCTCGCGTTCACCGAGGAGAACGGCCGCTGGGACGAGGCCGGCATCACCGCCACCGCCACCCAGGACGGCGACGCCTGGAAGCTCAACGGCACCAAGATGTACGTGCTCGACGGCCACACCGCCTCGCTGCTCATCGTCGCCGCCCGCACCTCCGCCGGTGTCAGCCTCTTCGCCGTCGACGGCGAGGGCGCCGGGGTCACCCGCACCGCGCTGGCCACGATGGACCAGACCCGCAAGCAGGCCAAGGTCGAGCTGAGCGACGCCACCGGCCGCCTCATCGGCGCCGACGGTGAAGGCTGGACCGTCCTCGAGCGCGTGCTCGACCTCGCCGCCGTGGCCCTCGCCGCCGAGCAGGTCGGCGGCGCCCAGGCGTGCCTCGACATGGCGGTCCAGTACGCCAAGGACCGCGTCCAGTTCGGCCGCCCGATCGGCTCGTTCCAGGCCATCAAGCACAAGTGCGCCGACATGCTGCTCGAGGTCGAGTCGGCCAAGTCCGCCGCCTACTACGCCGGCTGGGCCGCCTCCGAGCTCAACGACGAGCTGCCGTCGGTGGCCTCGCTCGCCAAGGCCTACTGCTCCGAGGCGTACTTCCACGCTGCGGCCGAGAACATCCAGATCCACGGTGGCATCGGCTTCACCTGGGAGCACCCGGCGCACCTGTACTTCAAGCGGGCCAAGTCCTCCGAGCTCCTCTTCGGCGACCCCACGTACCACCGCGAGCTCCTCGCCCAGCGCATCGGCATCTGACGCGCCTCGACGCCTTCGGGCTCGCTCCGCTCGAAAAACCCGCCCCGTTGCTCGCGATCGAGCTTCGGGGCGGGTCCGCGCCTGATGCAGGCGTCACGAAGCCGTAACCTTGGCGGGCTTCCGTCCCGACTCCGCCCGTCCCTTCTCAACGAGCGTCCCGCCATGCCGATAGCCCTGTGATGCATCGAGCGACGTCCCCCCGCACCCGCCGTCGCCGCGCCCCCCTGCGCGCCGCGGTGCTCGCGCTCGCGGGCGTGCTCGTGCTCGGGCTCGTGCCCGGCTCGGCGACGGCGCAGGCGCAGGCCGGCGACGAGCTCCCGTGGCCCAAGACCCAGGCCGAGTTCGACGCAGCCACCAAGGCTCGAGACGAGACCCTGGCCCTCGCCCCCGAGGAGCAGCCGCCCTCGGCGGACGATCCGTTCCAGGACATCGTCGACACCAAGCTCAAGGTCACCGAGCTGGCCATCAGCCGCCTCGACGCCACAGCGAGATCCGAGGCCGCCAACCGCTCGGCCATGACCGCGGCCCAGGAGCTCGCCGCCGCCCAGGACGACGAGAAGGCGGCGATCGGCGTGCGCCAGGCCGCCATCAAGGAGCTCGCCCAGGAGCGGCGCCGACTGTCGGACCTCACCGTCCGGGCGTACGTGACCGGCGGCGAGTCCAACGTCGACGACTACCGCGCCTACGTCGAGGGTGACACCACCGACCCCGCCGCCGGCCGCCAGATCATGTTCGATCAGGTGCTCGCCCGGCAGAAGGACGTCACCGAGAAGGCCCAGAAGGACCTGGCCGAGGCCCGCAGGAAGCTCAAGGCCATCCGCGTCGTGGTCGCCGCGGCCCAGGAGAAGGCCATCCGGCTGCTCGGCGTGGCATCGGAGCTGACCCGCCAGCGCGCCGAGGCGGAACGGGCCCACCTGGAGGCCGAAGCCGACGCGGCGGCGGCGGATGCTGCGCTCCGCTCGGCGGCCGGTCGGCCCATCACGCCGGTGCCCCAGGAGGTGGCGCTGATCGGCATGCCCCGCCTCAACGCCGAGGACCTCGCCGGCTGGTTCGAGACCGGGCCGTACTCGCCCCGGACCACCACGCGGATCATCGACTACGCCCGCTGGTTCATCCAGGAGGGGCGCTCGGAGGGGATGCGGGGCGACATCGCCTTCGCCCAGGCGGTGCTCGAGACCGGTGGCTTCGCCAACACCGACAGCGTGATCGGCAACAACTTCTCGGGCATCGGCCACTACGACAACGTGCCGCTCGGGTTCATGTTCCCGTCGCCTCGTGCCGGCGTCCGGGCCCAGATCCAGCTGCTCAAGGGCTACGCGGTGAAGAAGCCCGAGTACGCCAACCCGCTCGTCGACAAGCGCCTGCGCGGACCCGCCGGCTGCTGCCAGACCTGGGGCGATCTCACCACGGTGTGGGCCACGGACCCCACCTACGGGCCCAAGGTGATGCTGATCTACACCTCGCTGGTGGAGTACGCCCTCCAGCGGCGGGCCCGCGGCGAGGGCTTCGACGACCCGTCGGTGGCGGAGATCGCCCTGCTGGAGACGCCCCCGGCGTAGCGGATGCCGCCCGACCCCACGGCTACGGTGCGACCGTGACGTGGATCTTCCTCCTCCTCGGCCTGGTCATCGTGGTCGTGATCGGTCTCGTGGTGCTCGGCCGGGAGACCGCCCGCCTGGCCGATGTAGGCCGCCCGGCCGTGTTCGAGCTGACCGAGGCCATCGACTTCATCGCCGACCGGCTGCCGGAGGCGACCCAGGCCCGGATCTCCCACGACGACGTCCGCTGGGTGCTCCTCGCCGACGCCGACCTGCTCGAGGATGCCACCGCCGACCGGCCACCGGAAGGTGGCGAGCCAGAGGCGGCGGACGATGCCGGAGACGCCGCCGAGGAGCGCCAGGTGGTGGACGAGGACGCGGCGGTCGCCCGGATCCTCGATCTCGCCGACGCCTCGGGCCGCGACCTCGCCGATGAGGACATCGTCGCCGTGCTCGATGGCCGGCTGGCCTACCTCGAGGCCATCGGTGCGATCGGGCCCGAGGCCGACGAGTAGCAGTTCCCGCGGCAGGCGCCGGTCGCGTACCGTTGCGGCATGTCGCGCCCTACCAAGTTCGAGCACTTCCAGTACGTCGGTGACAAGCGCTCCCAGGTGGTCTACGACCTCGACACGGCGCCGTCGGAGCTCATCGACGAGCTGATGGAGGCCGGCACCTACCTGGCCTTCGGCCCCGACACCCTCGTCGAAGCGGCCAACCGGGGCTACAAGCCCCACGCCACCGCGATCGCACCCGACCCGGAGTGAGCACCGCTCCGCCGGCCGGCCGGGGGCGCTGACCGGTGGACCTCGAGATCTCGTCGGGTGCGGCGCGGCTGGCGGCCTACGTGGCCAACCCGCCCGTCGCCGACCCGTCACCGCCCACGCTGGTCCTGTGCCACGGCTACCCGTCGTCGGCGCTGGGTGCTGCGGACACCAACCGCTCGTACCCCCAGCTGGCCGATCGCATCGCCAACGAGGGCTGGCGCGTCGTGACGTTCGCGTTCCGGGGGTGCGGCGGGTCCACCGGCGACTTCTCGCTCCAGGGCTGGCTCGACGACGTGCTCGCCGTCGTCGACCACCTGCAGTCGATGGGCGACACCCGCGGGATCTGGCTGGCCGGGTTCGGCACGGGCGGCGCCCTGTGCATCGCCGGAGCCGCCCGCCGCCCAGAGGTGCGCAGCGTCGCCGCGCTGGGCGCCCCGGCGGACTTCCGGGACTGGGCGAGCCACCCCCGGCGGCTCCTCCAGCACGCACGGGACATCGGTGCCATCCACCACGACGACTACCCACCGTCGATCGAGGTGTGGGCCAAGGGCCTCCACGAGATCAAGCCCACCGACGATGCCGCCGCCGTGGCCCCCCGCCCGCTGCTGGTGCTGCACGGGTCCGACGACGAATCGGTGCCGCTGTTCGACGCCCGGGTCCTGAGCGACGGGCACGGCGATGCCGAGCTGCGGATCATCACCGGCGCCGCCCACGACCTCCGCAACGACCCGCGGGCGGTCGCCATCTTGTTGGGCTGGCTCGATCGGGAGCGCCACCAGACCAGCTGACCGCCGAACGCCAGGTCACGGATCCGGATTCAAGGTCTGACCGGGGGTGCCGATACCTTTGGCAGAGGCCGGAGTAGCGTCGGTCCTTCCACCCCGACCTGGAGCATGCGTGACCGACATCTGTGATCCCGTCATCGTTGGTGATGGACAGGAGTGCCCCGGCTGGCTCGCTGAGCTGCGGGACCTCGGGACCCTGGGGCAGATGTGGACCCTCACCGTCGTGGTCCTGTGCGTGGCCCGAGCGGTGGTCGTGTGGCCGATGCTCGGCGAGCACGGCATCAACCCGTGGTGGTTCCTGGTCCTCGACGTCGGCACCGCACCGTTCTACGGCGTCGGCCAGGCCATGGGCGTCAAGATTCTCCGCGACGAGACCCGTCCCCTGCGCCACGCCGCGCCGTGGATCGCGATGGTGTTCGTCTCGTTCGTGGCGCCCTACGCCTACGTGCTCAGCTCCGCCGGCCAGCTCCCGGGCTACGTCGTGTGGGGCGTGTTGATCTGGATGGCCGTCTTCGGTGGTCTCACCGCCCGCCGCATGGCCCGCGACGTGCGCATGGAGCCCGTCGCCGGTTGACCAGCTTCGGTGGGCGTCCGTCGCCCCGGAGTGGTTCACGTACCGTTCATGGTGGTAACACCATCGGGAAACGGCACCTAGCAAGGCTCGGCCACGTGAGCGACCTCTTCGACGACTACGACGCAGGGTCGATCCGGCGAACCTATGACGAGATGTTCGACCGGTACGGCCGGGTCCGCGACACCTACCGTGGCGTCCACGACACGCTCGAGCCCCAGTCGACCGCCGACCTGGCGGTGCGAGCCGACGGGCTGAGCCGGGCGTACCGGGACCGCGGCGTCACCTTCGCCCTCTCCGGGCAGGAGCGGCCCTTCCCGCTCGACCTGGTGCCCCGGGTGCTTTCGGCGGACGAGTGGCGGCGCCTGGAGGCCGGCATCCGCCAGCGGGTCCGCGCGCTCGAGGCGTTCCTGGCCGACGTGTACGGGCCGGGCGAGGTGTTCGCCGACGGGGTCGTGCCCCGCAAGCTGGTGCACTCGTCGCCGCACTTCCACCGCCAGGTCCACGGGTTGGAACCGGCGGGCGGCGTTCGGATCCACGTCTCGGGCGTGGACGTCATCCGCGACGACCACGGCGAGTTCCGGGTGCTGGAGGACAACCTCCGCAGCCCGTCGGGCGTGTCCTACGTGATGGAGAACCGGCGGGTGATGGCCCGCGTGTTCCCCGACCTCTTCGGCACCCACGCCGTGGCGCCCGTCGACGACTACCCCCGTCACCTCCTCGGCGCGCTCCGCTCCACCGCACCGGTGCGCGCCGCTGACCCGCGCATCGTCGTGCTGACCCCGGGCGTGCACAACTCCGCCTACTTCGAGCACGCCCTGCTGGCCCGCCTGATGGGCGTCGACCTCGTCGAGGGCCGCGACCTGGTGTGCCGCGACGACGTCGCCTACGTCCGCACCACCACCGGAGACGAGCGGGTCGATGTCATCTACCGCCGCATCGATGACGAGTTCCTCGACCCGGTCCAGTTCCGTCCCGACTCGGTCCTCGGCTGCGCCGGCCTGGTGCACTCGGCCCGCGCCGGGAACCTCACCATCGCCAACGCGGTGGGCAACGGGGTGGCCGACGACAAGCTCACCTACACCTACGTCCCAGAGCTCATCGAGTACTACCTCGGCGAGCCGCCGCTGCTCCGCAACGTCGACACCTACCGCCTGGAGGACGACGACCAGCGCCAGTTCGTGCTGGACCGCATCGACCAGATGGTGGTGAAGCCGGTGGACGCCTCGGGTGGCTACGGCCTGGTGTTCGGGCCCGATGCCTCCGACGAAGAGATCGAGCAGTGCCGCCGCGACGTGCTGGGCGATCCTCGCGGCTACATCGCCCAACCGGTGGTGTCCCTGTCCACCGGCCCGACGCTCGTCGACGGCCGGCTCCGGCCCCGCCACCTCGATCTGCGCCCCTTCGCCGTGAACGACGGCGAGAAGGTCTGGGTCCTGCCCGGTGGCCTCACCCGGGTGGCGCTGCCCGAGAACAGCCTCGTGGTGAACTCCAGCCAGGGCGGCGGCTCCAAGGACACCTGGGTCCTCGCCGACGCAGACACGTCGTTCGGCCTTGACCTGCCCGAACCGATGCCGGCGGCGGCGCGGCCCGCCGTGCCGGTGCCGCTCCAGTTCGGCCCCGCCGACGACCACGAGCGCCACCACCAGCAGCAGCTCCAGCAGCAGCAGCAGATCGAGACGAGCACGATGACCGGGATGACCGAGCGCACCGAGACCGAGGAGGCCGAGCCGTGCTGAGCCGCATCGCCGAGGCCCTGTACTGGATGGGCCGCTACCTCGAGCGGGCCGACGACACAGCCCGGCTGCTCGACGTCTACGTCCACCGGATGGTGGTCCAGGTGAACGACGAGCGCGTCGGAGCGTCGCTCCTGGCCGCCATGGGCCTCGACCCGTCGGAGCTGGCGCGCATCGGTGATTCGAGCGAGGGGCCCATCGACCTCTGGCAGGCCACCGAGATGCTCGCCTACGACGCCGACAACCCCAGTTCGGTGGTCGGCTCCCTGCGCCTGGCCCGGGAGAACGCCCGAGGCCTGCGCGAGATCCTCGCCACCGAGGTGTGGGAGGCCCTGAACCGGACCTACCACGAGCTCGACAACCACGTCCGGGCCGCCCGGACGCTCGGCCCGCACCTCCTGTTCCAGTGGGTGCGCGATCGCGTCGCCCTCGTCGGCGGCCTCACCGACACCGTGCTCCTGCACGACGACGGCTGGCGCTTCCTCACCATCGGCCGCTGCCTCGAGCGCGTCGACATGACCGCCCGCCTCCTGGGTGCGGTGCCGGCCACCGCCGACGCCTCGCGCTGGAACGGCGTCCTCGTCTCCTGCGGTGCCAACGACGCGTTCCTCCGGACCTACGGCGGCGACATCGACCAGGCCAAGGCCCTGAGCGTCCTGCTGCTCGACCCGGACTTCCCCCGGTCGGTCAACTACGCCCTGGCCCAGGCCGAGATGTGCCTCGAGCAGGTCGACGGGTCCACCGGACCGAGCGGGCGTCGCCAGGCCCAGCCCCGCGTGAGCGCCGCCGCCCGTGAGGTGGGCCGCATCCGCAGCGAGCTGGCCTACACCGACCCCGCCACCCTGGCCGCCGACCTCAACGGCACGGTCATGCGCCTTCAGGCCGCCTGCGCCCACGCCAGCGAACTGGTCACCCAGCGCTACTTCCAGCGGGCCTCGTTCATCGAGTGGAACGTGGACCGTCCGGCATGACGTGGCGGCTGCAGGTCACGCACACGACCAGGTACCGGTACTCGGCGCCGGTGTCGCAGTCCTACAACGAGGCCCGGCTCGAGCCCCGCAGCGACCGGCACCAGGCGGTGCTGGCCAGCCGGGTGGAGGTGGAGCCCTCCACCCGGGTCGTGCGCCACGTCGACTACTGGGGTTCGGTGGTGCACCACTTCGACCTCCAGGTGCCGCACCAGGCCTTGACGGTCATCGGGCGGTCGACCGTGGAGACGGCCACCGAGCCCGCTCGTCCGGGCGACGCCAGCTGGGACGACCTGGCCGATCCGCAGATCCGCGACCAGTTCGAGGAGCTGCTGGTCCCCACCACCAGCGTCACGTGGGACGAGGAGCTGGCCGCCGTCGCGGCGGAGCTGGCGGCGGCGCACGACACGCCGGCGAAGGCGGCCGAGGCAGCATCGGCCTGGGTCAACGAGCGGCTCGACTACAAGCGGGGGAGCACCGGCGTGAAGACCACGTCGCCCGAGGTGCTGGCGGCGGGGTCCGGCGTGTGCCAGGACTTCGCCCACGTGTCGCTGGCCCTCCTGCGGGCCATGGGCATCCCGTCGTGGTACGTGTCGGGCTACCTGCACCCGGACCCGAAGGCGGAGATCGACGAGGCCATCGTCGGCGAGAGCCACGCGTGGGTGGCGGCGTTCACCGGCACGGTCTGGCCGCTCGATCCCACCAGCTTGAACCCGGTGGAGGAGCGCCACATCCGCGTCGCCGCCGGCCGGGACTACCACGACGTCGCCCCCTTCCGAGGCATCTACGCCGGTCGGGCCGACCAGGAGCTCGAGGTCAGCGTGGAGCTCGTCCGCAAGGCCTGATCTGGTCCGAGGTTCGGGCCATCGTCGCGTGGGGAGTGGTCGCCATGTCCTCCACCGACGAAACCCGCACCCTGGCCGACCTCACCGACGGCATCCGGGTGGCGATGCTCACCCTCGACGGCGATGACGGCCTGGAGGCCCGGCCGCTCACCGTGCAGAAGGTCGACGGCGACCGGGTGTGGTTCCTGGTCGGCGACGGCGCGGAGTGGCTCGGCCAGACCGGCGGCTCGGGTCACCTCTCCTTCGTCGACGACAAGACCTGGGTGTCGGCGACCGGCACCGCGGAGCTGGTGCGCGATCCGGCGGTCATCGAAGAGCTGGGCGACCCCGTCTCGGGTGCCTGGTTCCAGGAGGACCAGTCGCCCATCGCCCTGCGGATCGACGTCGAGCACGGGTCCTGGTGGACCGCGCCGAACGCAGCCAAAGCCGCCATCGGGCTCGTGAAGGCGAAGATCACCAAGACCGAGCCCGACATCGGCGAGCACGGGTCAGTGAGCTGAGGTCAGCTCGGGGTGAGGCGGATCCTCACCGGGCCCTTCCAGTCAGCATCGGGGTCGAGCGGCGTGCCGCCCTGGGTCACCTGCACCTGACCGGCGCGCGCCAGGTCTCGAGCGACGTCTCGGACCGCGGGGACCAGGCTCCGCCACTGGGCGCCGCCGATGGCGCGTGCCGCGTCGGAGGGGCAGATGGTGCCCTCGGGGGCCCGGTGGCCGGCGAGGGCGAGGATCGCCGCCTCGATGCGCTGGCGCCGACCTTCCACAGACGGCTCGTCCCACCAGGGCTCGCCCCGTTCGCCGAGGGCGATCTTGGCCGCGCTGACCTGCCGGCGGGCGTCGGCGAGCAGCTCGTCATCCCCGGCCTTGATCAGCACGCCGATGGCCCGGCGGGCGCGCATCAGCTCGTCGACGAGCTCCTTGCGGAAGGCATCCGGTATCGAAGGATCGGTCGCGCGCCACCGCCGGCCATCGATCTCGATGAAGTGCGGGGCCTCCACCTCAGGTGGTTGCGGCACCGGTGGTCTCGATGGGCTCATCACCCGACGCCCACGTGTCGAGGGCCTTTCGGGCCAGGGCGCTGGCGACGGCGACCACGGCCCACATCACGAGGCGTCGGCCGAACTTTGCGATGAAGGTGGCGAACATGTGGCGCCACTACCCACGATCAGGCGGCGCCGACCCTCGCGGTCGGGGTGAAGGCGACGGGGAGGTGCTTGATGCCTCCGACGAGCGGGACGCCCAGCGCATCGAGCAGGACGGGCTCGCCCGTGACCTCGATGTCGGGGAGGCGGGTGAGGAGCTGGCGGAACGCGACCGACAGCTCCCGTCGGGCCAGGTGGGCACCGAGGCAGAAGTGCGGACCGGGACCGCCGAAGCCGACGTGCGGGTTCGGGTCTCGGCGGACGTCGAAGCGCTCCGGATCGTCGAAGACGCGAGGGTCGCGGTTGGCGGCGCCGTAGAAGAGGATGAGCTTGTCGTCCGCCTTGAAGTCGTGGCCCGAGAGCGTGAGGTCGCGGGTGACGGTGCGGCGCATGAACGTGACCGGCGAGGCGACCCGCACGATCTCGTCGACCGCCGTGCCGCTCACGCCGTCGAGGTCGTCCTGCCAGATCTTGCGCTGGTCGGGGTTGTGCGAGAGCAGGTGCATGCCGTGGCTGATCGCAGTCCGGGTGGTGTCGTTGCCGGCCACCGCCAAGAGGATGAAGAACGGCCCGATCTCCTCCGGGGTCAACATGTCCTCGCCGAGATCGTTGTGCACGAGCGCCGAGGTGAGGTCGTCGGTGGGGTTCTTCCGCCGGAACTCAGCGAGCTCGTTCATGAGCCCGATGAGCTCCATCCCGGCTCCGAAGAACGCGCCGATCAGTTCGTTCGGATCGACCGCCCCACCGTCCGTGGCGGGCAGCCCCATCATCTCGGCGTCGCCGCCGCCGAGGATCACGTTGGTGGCCCGCAGGACGGTGCCGAACTCGCTGCGGGGGATGCCCATCATGTCGCAGATCACGAGGAGCGGGAACGGCTGGGAAAGCGCCTCGACGAGGTCGGCCTCGCCCTGCTCGCACAGGTCGTCGATGACCTCGGTGCAGATGGTCTCCACCGAGTCGAGCACGCCCTGGAGCTTGCGGGGCGTGAACGAGCGGGCGACGATGCCGCGCTGGCGGGCGTGCCGGGGATCGTCCATGGCGATGAACGAGCCGAAGAACTCCAGCGCCTCGGGCGGCATGTCGGAGATGTTCGTGCTGCCCTTGCCCGAGCAGAAATCCTGCGGGTGGCGGCTGATCTCGACGAGCTCGGCGTAGCGGGTGACGGCGTAGAACTCGTCGGTCTCGTTGGTGAGCAGGTTCGGGATCTCGGACCGGGTGAACGGCGACTCGGCGCGCATGGCGGCGAAGTCATCCATGCGGGCTTGGAGCGGTCTCCGCCAGAACTCGGCTTGGGCGATGGTCGGGGCGGTTTCGCGCATGGACGCACCGTACTTGACTGACCGGTCAAGTGACGTCACGCGGGGCGCCGGTGTCGGTGTCGGCGGTCATCGAGGGCCCGAGCCCGAGACGGCGGCGACCGCCCGCCGGAGGTAGGGCCAGGCGGTCTCGGGGTCGAGGCCGCCGCAGAGCGGGTGGAGCGCGAGCAGACCGTGCTCCGCCACCAAGCGGCGCGCCCCCTCCGCGGTGACCACCCGGTGGGCGCCATCGGCGGCGCGCAGCTCCTCGACGGTCGACGCTGCGGTGACGCTGGCGGTGGGCTCGGCGAGGCCGGCTGCGGCGTTCCATCGGTGGTAGGCCACGGCGTCGGCGAGGAGCGACGCACCCACCTCGGCCCACCCGGTGTCGTCGTCCTCGGCCACGAACACCGAGAACGGGGCAGCGGGGGAGGGCAGCACGCACAGGCCGGGCTCGTGCCCGGCGGCGCGCGCCGCCTCCACGTACGCGTCCCGGGTGCCCAGCGCGTCGTTCTGCCCGAAGAAGCCGATCCCGTGCCGTCCGGCTCGTCGGGCGGCGGCGTGGCTGCCGCCGCCCCAGGCGAGCAGCGGCCGCGGCGACGTGTACGGCCCCGGGGTGACGCGGACCTCGTCGGTGCCGTGGTGGGCGTCGTCGAGGAGCGCGAGCAGCCGGGTCAGCTTCTCTTCCGCGATGGCACCCCGGCGGGCGAAGTCCACGCCGAACAGCTCGTACTCCACCGGCCGGTACCCGAGGCCGAGCACCACCATGGCCCGGCCTTCGCTGAGGTGGTCGAGGGTGATGATGTCCTCGGCCAGGCGGACGGGGTCGTGCAGCGGCAGGATCGTGAGGGCCAGCACGATCGGGGTCGCCGACGTGGCCGCCGCCATCGCCGCCGCCAGCTGGAACGGAGCGGGCAGGTAGCCGTCGTCGGAGGCGTGGTGCTCGGACACCACCACGGAGGCGCAGCCGTGCTCGTCGACGTAGCGGGCCATGTCGACCGCCGTCCGGTGCAGCGCCGCTCGCTCCGGGCCGGTGGCCCCTTGGGCCCGCAGGTCGAACCGGGTGATGAACACCGGCGGGACGCTACGCCCGAGACCCGCCGGCGTGCTTGCGGCGCTTGCCCTCGTGCATGGCCTGGACCCGGCCGGGCTCGATCGCCCGACCCTCCTCGATGAGGTCCGCGGGGATGGCCTGGTCGGCGGTGATGTCGCCCAACCAGGGCCCGGCGCGATCGAGCTGGCCGACCGCGTTGCGGACGGTGAAGTCGCCAGGAGCGACGTCGTCGAGGTCCGCCCACCGCAGCGGGAACGAGACCGGTGCACCGGGACGGACCCGGGGACTGAAGGCGGCGACGACGGTGGCACCCCCGACGCGGGTGGCGTCGATGAACACCTTGCCGCTGCGGTCCTCCTTGAGGAACGCCGTCGTGGTGGCATCCGGGTCGAGCGCCTCGGCGCGGGCGGCGACAGCCCGGGTCGCCGCCGCGGCCTCGTCGAGGGCGACCCCGGCCACCGGGACGTACACGTGGACGCCCTTGGCGCCGCTGGTCTTCACCACGCAGGCCAGGCCGGCCGCATCGAGCGCCTCCCGCACCAGGCGAGCGGCGTGCACCGCAGCGGCGAAGCCGTCGCCCTCGGGCGGGTCGAGGTCCAGCACCAGGTGCGTGGGGTGCTCGGGCTCGGCGGCCAGCACCAGCGTGGGGTGGTACTCGATGGCCCGCTGGTTCGCGAACCACAGGAGGGTCGGGCGATCGTCGCAGAGCGCGTAGGCCACCTTGCGCTTCGAGGCCTCCGCCCAGACCTCCACGGTCTTCACGAAGTCCGGCGCGTACGTGGGCACGTTCTTCTGCATGAACGCGTCCTGGCCCCGGTGGACCCGGATGACCGACAACGGCCGGCCCCGCACCTCGCCGAGGAGCCGGTCGCTGATGGCATCGAGGTAGTCGACGAGGTCGCGCTTGGTGGCATCGGCCCCGTCGAACAAGGGCTGATCGAGGTTCGTGAGGTCGACGCCCTCACGGATCTCGTCGACCTTCCGGCTCGGGCTCACCTGTCCGGTGTACCCCAAGCGGCGGACCGCTACACGACCCTGGCCCCGGGCCCGGCTCCGTATGCTGGGGGCGGGATGGGCCGCAGGGGCGGGACGGCTGCGGTGGCACGACCGGGACGACAGGTGGACATGCCATGGTGACGACGAAGGACCTCCCAGGGCTGCGCGAGCGCAAGAAGCAGCGCACCCACGATGACCTGCAGCGCATCGCCACCCGCCTCTTCCGCGAGCGCGGCTACCACGACGTCACCATCGAGGAGATCGCGGCCGAGGCCGAGGTCTCGCACCGGACCTTCTACCGGTACTTCGGGTCCAAGGAGGATCTGGTGCTCGGCAGCGTGGCCGACCTCCTCGAAGCCATGGAGGCGGCGCTCGCGGCCCGACCGAACGGCGAGTCGGTGATGGACTCGATCCGCGCCGCCACCGTCTCGCTGGCCTCCGAGTTCGCCAGCGACACCGACGCCGACGGCGGGGGCACCCGCACCCGCGTCGACATCATCGCCGCCACCCCCGAGCTCCAGCAGCGCAGCATCGAGCGCCAGCCGTTGATGGAGGCCGTCCTGGTCCCGTTCGTCGCCGAGCGCCTCGGCCTCGATCCCGATGTCGATCTGGCCCCCCGGGTCGTCGCCTCCTCCACCATCGCCGTGTCTCGCGCCGCCCTCGACGTGTGGGTGGCGCAGGGCTCCTCCGAGCCGCTCGTCAGCTACATCGACGAGGCGCTGAAGCTCCTGGACCAGGGTCTCCACCTCAGCGGCAAGGCCCGCTCGAAGCCCCGGTCCTGACGGCTCCCCCGACCCGCGCCGATATCCCGGCCGAGGCCGGGTTGCGGGGTGGGATGAGTCCTTGCCGGCGGGTGCTGGGCCCGGGTGCTGCGGTCAGACGGCGGTGGGTCCGGCTCGGGTGGGGTCGATGGGTGCTCCGCCGGTGGGTCCGCACGGTTCTGCTGGTGCGGTGCTGGGGCGTTGCCCGGTGACCTGCGGTGGCGGTTCGGCCTCGTCATCGGCGCTGTCGGCGTGGCCGGCGGTGTCGGAGGGGTGGGGTGGGTCGGCTTGGAGGTGGAAGCCCCAGCGGTCGAGGCGTTCGCCTGTGGGCCCGAGGTAGGGGGCGGCGGTGATGCCGATGGCCGACGCGGTCGCAGCGACGTGCTCTGCCGGGGCGGGGCCGGGCTGGGGCGGTGCGGGTGGGACGGGTTGGCCGGTCGGGTTGAGGGGTCGTCCCCAGCGGTCGGTGAACACGATGCTGTCGGGGCTGTTGCGGGGTTGGTCGGCGTTGCCGTCGATGCCGAGG
>JAOBWH010000036.1 GCA_025463265.1 Ilumatobacteraceae bacterium | reverse complement strand
AGTGGAAGCACATGTGGCACTCGTCGCCGCCGGACTCGTGGTCCCCGAAGTAGTCGACCACGTCGGAGGGCCACTGGTTGGCCTCGGCCAGCAGGATCTTGCCGGGGTACTTGTCGTCCACGAACTTGCGTACCTTGCGCAGGAAGATGCCCCACTGGCCCCCGCCCGGGATCTCCGGGGTCTGGGCCATGATCTCCCGGATCGGGCGGGAGGTCTCCTGGCGGGCGGCCATGAACATGCGCGGCATCAGCGGGAAGTTGAAGCACATGTGGCACTCGGGCGCATCCGGCTCGCCGAAGTAGTCGACGACGTCGGCCGGCCACTGGTTGGCCTCGGCCAGCAGGATCTTGCCGGGGAACTCCTGGTCGACGACCTGGCGGACCCGCTGGAGGTAGTCGTGGGTCTCCTTGAGGTTCTCGCCGTTCGTGCCGTCGCGCTCGAACAGGTAGGGCACGGCGTCGAGGCGGAAGCCGTCGAGGCCGAGGCCGAGCCAGTGGCGGACCACGTCCAACATGGCGTCGGCGACCTCGGGGTTGTCGTAGTTGAGGTCGGGCTGGTGGTGGAAGAAGCGGTGCCAGTAGTACTGCTCGCGCGCCGGTTCCCAGCTCCAGTTGGAGGGCTCGGTGTCCACGAAGATGACCCGGGCCTCGGACCACCGGTCGTTGTCGTCGTTCCAGACGTACCAGTCGTGCTTCGGGTTGTCGCGCGACGAGCGGGACTCCTGGAACCACGGGTGCTGGTCGCTGGTGTGGTTCATCACCATGTCCGCGATGACCCGGATGCCGCGGCGGTGCGCCTCGTCGATGAGCTCGGCGGCGTCGCCCACGGTGCCGTAGTCGGGCAGGACGGTGAAGAAGTCCGAGATGTCGTAGCCGCCGTCCTTGAGGGGCGAGCTGTAGAACGGCAGGAGCCACAGGCAGTCGACGCCGAGCCACTCCAGGTAGTCCAGCTTCTCGGTGATGCCGCGGAGGTCACCGGTGCCGTCCCCGTTGGAATCCCGGAACCCGCGGACCAGGACCTCGTAGAAGATGGCCCGCTGGTACCAGTTCGGGTCGTCGGTGTTCATCGCGGCGATGGTACCCACGCCTGCGCCCTCAGCAGACCGGCGCCGGGGGCGGGTGCGGCGGGCACCGTCCGTGGCGCTCGCACCGTCCCGGCCCAGCTGGCACACTCGCACCCGATGCGTGCACGGAACCGGGCCCTCGTGCGGGCCGCTGCTGGGGTGCTGGCGCTTTCCGCCGCGGCGCTCACCGCCTGCGAGCCGGCCCCCGTCCCCACCCGGCCCGGCACCGAGCGGGTGGTCCTGTTGGGCGACTCCATCCCGAACTGGCTGATCCGGGACGGGATGAAGGGCGTCGACACCACCAAGATCACCCTGGTCGACGGCACGCTCGAGGCGTGCGACGGGGCACGGAACAACCCGCCGGCCCGGGCCGTCACCGGCAAGGTCGTCCCCACCCCGGCGGCGTGCGCCAAGGGGTGGCCGTCGATGTACCCGCCGCACCTCACCGTCCACACCGACGTGGCCGTGGTGATGACCAGCGTCCACGCCATGCTCGACCACCAGCTGAGCGGCACGTGGCGCCACCCCTGCCACACCCCGGCACGCACCTGGTACCAGAACGACATGACCTCCCGCCTGAACTGGCTGAAGACGAAGGCGGAGCGCGTGGTCCTGGTCCTGCCGGCGTGGCTCGGCACCAACAGCGGCTGGATCATGCCGTCGGACCGCATCGCCCGCGCCGACTGCGTGCGCTCGGTGCTCAAGGCCGCCGCCAGGTCGGCCGGCGTCACCGTGGTCGATTTCGGCGCCTACCTCTGCCCCACCGGTCCGAACGCCTGCAAGCCGTGGCGGACCAAGGACGGGATGCACATCGACCCCGTCCGCGCCCCGTCCGCCCTGGGCTGGCTGTCCAAGGCGGTGATGCCGCCCGCCGACCCGGGTGCGCCGGGCTCCGAGACCGCTCCGTCGACCGCGCCGACCAGGCCGAGCACGCCGACCGCCCCGAGCAGCGCACCGGCCCCCGCGCCTCCTGGGCCTGCACCGGCCGCCCCGCCGGCCACGACCACGTCGACCACCATCGCGGCGTCGACGCCCAGCACCACCTCGACGACCTCGACCGGCCCCACGACCACGACGTCGGGGCCGCCGCCGCAGGATCGGGCGTCCAGCCCGGTGTGACCTCGGGCGATCGCCTGGCTACCGTCGACGCATGCGTGCGCTGCGGAGCTTCACCGTCCGGCCCCACCTCCCGGAGGCCCTCGCGCCTCTCGAGGAGCTGGCGATGAACCTGCGCTGGGCGTGGGACGACCGGACCCGGGACCTGTTCCGATGGGTGGATCCCGACGCCTGGGACGCCACGCACCACGACCCGGTGTCCATGCTGGCCACCACCTCGCCCGAGCGCCTCGCCGAGCTGGCCGTCGATCCCGCGTTCCTCCGGTTCCAGACCTCGGTGCACGAGGACCTCACCCGGTACCTGGAGGAGCCCCGCTGGTTCCAGAACCGCGAGAGCACCCTGCGCCAGGTGGCGTACTTCTCCCCCGAGTTCGGGATCTCCGAGGCGCTCCCCCAGTACTCGGGCGGCCTCGGCATCCTCGCCGGCGACCACCTCAAGTCGGCCAGCGACCTCGGCGTCCCGCTGGTCGGCGTGGGCCTCTTCTACCGGCACGGCTACTTCCGCCAGGGCCTGAACCAGGACGGGTGGCAGCAGGAACGGTTCCCCGACCAGGACCCCTTCGCCATGCCGCTCGCCCTGTGCGAGGGCATCCGGGTCACGGTCGACCTCGCCGGCGTCGCCATGGTGGCGCAGGTGTGGCGGGCTGACGTGGGCCGCATCCCGCTGTACCTGCTCGACACGGACATCGACGAGAACCCCGATGAGATCCGGGTCGTGACCGACCGCCTCTACGGCGGCGACGTCGAGCACCGGCTCCGCCAGGAGATCCTGCTCGGCATCGGCGGCGTCCGGGCGCTGGAGGCGCTCGGCCTCGACGCCCAGGTGTTCCACACCAACGAGGGTCACGCCGGGTTCCTCGGGCTGGAGCGCATGCGCCGCTCCATCGTCGACGACGGGCTCACCTTCGCCGAGGCCGTGGAGGCCACCCGGGCCGCATCGATCTTCACCACCCACACCCCGGTGCCGGCCGGCATCGACCGGTTCCCGCGCCCCCTGATCGAGACCTACTTCGGCACCTGGGCCGCCGAGTGCGGCATCACGGTCGACGAGCTCATGGCGCTGGGCCACCGGCCCGGCGAGACCAGCGAGGACGCTGCCGAGGAGCGGTTCAACATGGCCGTGATGGGCCTGCGCCTCGCCGGGCGGTCCAACGCCGTCTCCGCCCTGCACGGCGAGGTCAGCCGGGACATGTTCCAGGAGCTGTGGCCGGACCTGGAGGTCGACGAGGTCCCCATCGGCTCGGTCACCAACGGCGTCCACAGCGGCACCTGGGTCTCCGCCGACATGAGCGACCTGTTGGCCCGCCACGTGCTCCCCGACTGGGACGAGGCCGGAGCCGACAGCTGGAACCGCCTGTGGTCCACGCCCGACGACGAGCTCTGGCGGGTCAAGGAACAGGCCCGCACCCGCCTCGTGGCGTTCGTCCGGGAGCGGGTCAAGGAACGCGCCCTCGCCGGTGGCATCCCGGCCTCGGAGGCCACCTGGGCCGAGGATCTGCTCGATCCCAGCGCCCTCACCATCGGGTTCGCCCGCCGCTTCGCCACCTACAAGCGGGCCAACCTCCTGCTCGCCCAGGCCGAGCGGTTGCAGGAGATCCTCCTGTCGCCCGACCGTCCGGTGCAGTTCGTGTTCGCCGGCAAGGCCCACCCCGCCGACGACGAGGGCAAGAAGATGATCAGCGAGATCGTCTCGTTCGCCAAGGAGCTCGGCGTCCGCCACCGCTTCGTCTTCCTCGACGACTACGACATCTCGGTGGCGCGAGCGCTCTACCAGGGCTCCGACATCTGGCTGAACACGCCCCGCCGCCCCCAGGAGGCGTGCGGCACCAGCGGCATGAAGGCGGCGCTGAACGGGACCCTGAACTGCTCGATCCTCGACGGCTGGTGGGACGAGCTGTTCGACGGCGACAACGGCTGGGCCATCACCTCCGCCGAGGACATCACCGACCTGGAAGCCCGCGACCGCCTGGAGGCCGACAGCCTCTTCGACCTGCTCGAGCACCAGATCGTCCCGCTGTTCTTCGACCGCCCGTCTGCGACCGACGGCCCGAGCGCGGTCCCCCACGGCTGGCTGCGCCGGGTGAAGGCCAACCTGGTGTCGCTCGGACCCGCAGTCGTCGCCTCCCGGATGGTGCGCGACTACACGTCCGAGCTCTACGAGCCGACGGCCGCCGCGGCCGAGGCGCTGCGCGCCGACCGCTGCGCCCGGGCGAAGGACCTGGCCGCCTGGAAGGGCCGGGTGCGCAGCGAGTGGGGTGCGGTGAAGATCGCCGCGGTGGACGCCGGCGACGAGCCCGCCGACCTCGGAGCGGACCGGCCGGTCCGGGTCACCGTGGAGCTCGGGAGCCTCGGGCCCGATGACGTCGAGGTCCAGCTCATCCACGGCCGCGTCGCCCAGCACGACCAGCTCCAGACCACCTCGGTGACCGTGCTCACCTGCGACGACCCGTCCGCCCGGCCCGCCACCTACGCCGGGACGATGCACTGCACCACGCCGGGCCGCTACGGCTTCGCGGTGCGCGCCATCCCGATCCACGGGGACCTTCCCACGCCCCTCGACCTCGGCATCACCACCTGGGCCTGACCAGGGTCAGGCGCCGGTGAAGGTGGCCTTGCCGGGGCCGTGCTCGAGGAACGACTCGATGCCGATGCGGCTGTCGCCGGTCTTGAAGACCTCGACGAACAGGTCCTGTTCGATGTCGAGGCCGGCGGCGAGGGTGCCCTCGAGGCCGCGGTCGATGGCCGCCTTCGCCAGGGCGATCGCGGCGGACGGGCCGGCGGCGAGCTCCGCCGCCCACGCCAGCGATTCCGCCTCCAGGTCCCCGGGCTCCGCCACCCGGTCCACCAGGCCCATCTGGAGCGCCTCGGGCGCCTTCACCTGACGGCCCGAGAAGATCAGGTCCTTCGCCCGGGAGGAACCGACCAGGCGGGCCAGCCGCTGGGTGCCGCCCCCGCCGGGGATGATGCCGAGGAGGATCTCGGGCTGGCCGAGCTTGGCCGTGGTGGCGGCGACGCGGAAGTCGCACGCCAGCGCCAGCTCGCACCCGCCGCCCAGGGCGAACCCGGCGATGGAGGCGATGACGGGCCGGGGCAGGGCGGCGATGGCGTTGGTGGCGTCGAGGAACAGGCCGCCGATGACCCGGGCCTCGTCGGGGCCCTTGAACTCGGTGATGTCGGCGCCGGCGGCGAAGAAGCGGTCCCCGCCGGTGATGACGACGGCGCCCGGCAGGTGGTCCTGGAGCGCCTCGAACGCCGCCCTGGTCTGGCGCAGCACCTCCGACGAGATGGCGTTCACCTTCGGGTTCTGGAGGCGGACGACGGCCACGCCGTCGTCGCGGCGCTCGATGCTGACGAGCGGGCTGGCGGAGTCGTTCATCCGCTGGACCCTACCGGCCGCCCAGGATCTGATCGGCGGCCGACCAGGGATCGAGGCGGCCAGCCAGGAGGTCCCGTTCGATCTGCTCGCGCGCCGCGGCGCCGAGGCGCGCCTCGGCCTCGGCGCGGATCCGCTGCTGCACCACGAGGGCCAGCTCCTCTCGGAGCCGGTCCTGTCGCCGCCGGCCCAGCTCCCCGGTGGCCGTGAGGTGGCTGCGGTGGCCGTCGACCGCCTCCCACAGGGCGTCGGCACCCTCCCCGGTGGTCCCGACCGTGGCGACCACGGGCGGGCGCCAGCCCCCGGCGCCGCTCCCCCGCGTGAGGTCGAGCATGCCCTCGAGGTCGTGCACGGTCTGGCTGGCGCCGTCCCGATCGGCCTTGTTGACCACGAACACGTCGGCGATCTCCATGAGCCCGGCCTTGTTGGCCTGGACGCTGTCGCCCCAACCCGGGTTGACCACGACCACGGTGGTGTCGGCGGCGCCGGCCACCTCGACCTCCACCTGGCCGACGCCGACCGTCTCCACCAGCACCCACGGGAACCCGACGGCGTCGAGCAGCCGGATGGCCTCCCGGGTGGCGAGCGCCAGTCCGCCGAGGTGGCCGCGGGTGGCCATCGAACGGATGAACACCCCGGGGTCGAGCGCGTGGTCGTTCATCCGCGTGCGGTCGCCGAGGAGGGCGCCGCCGCTGAACGGGGAGGACGGGTCGATGGCGAGCACGGCCACCCGCTCGTCGCGCCGGCGGGCTGCGGCGACGGTAGCGCTGGTGAGCGTGGACTTCCCCGCACCCGGCGCTCCCGTGAGACCGATCGTGTACGCCGTGCCGACCTGGCCGTACACCTCGCGGTTCAGGTCGTGGGAGGCGTCGTCGCCCCGCTCGATGGAGCTGAGCAGCCGGGCGAGCGTCCGCCGATCGCCGGCACGGGCCGCGTCGAGCTGCTCGGCCGGGGTCATGTCAGGTGGCCGGCCGTCGCGTCAGAGCGAGACCGCAGACTCGGTCTCGACCGGCTCGGCGCCGAACTGCTCGACGGACGTGACACCCGGGACCCGGTCCTTCAAGATCCGCTCGACCCCCGCCTTGAGCGTGACGGTGGACGCGGGACAGGACACGCACGCGCCCGTGAGCTCGACGGTCACCACACCGGTGGCCTCGTCGACGCTCTTCAAGAAGATGTCCCCGTTGTCGGCCTGGATGGCCGGGCGGATCACTTCGATGGTCTTGCGTACCTGGTCTTCCACGCTGCTCCTCTGGTGCAGGGGAATCCTCTCACGACCGTTCCGGCGCGGGCGAACCCCACGAGCTTCAACCGCTCCCGTGTGGTCGGTGTTCCCGCCATCTGGGAAGCTGGCGCCATGCCGGGCCTCGGGGTGATCCTCGCTCACCAGGGAGGTTGGGACGAGGCCCTGGTGGTGGCGGTTCCGCTGCTCCTGTTCGCCGGCCTGCTGTGGGCGGCGACCCGACGCGCGGCGTCGCACGACGACGATGGCGCCCCGGCCGACCACCAGGCCGGGCGACCGTGACGCCCCGGACCACGGTCAACGAGCTCGATGTCGACGAGGACGGGCTCCACGCCCTCGTGGCGGCGCGCGACGACATCCTCCGCGAGGACCTGGCCGATGCCGATCCGGCCGGCCACGACTTCCGCTTCACCTGCGCGGAGGGTCCGTTCGCCGCCTACGACCGGACGCTGCACGCCGACCGGCTCGAAGCGGGCGGGTACCACGTCCGCGAGGAGATCGTCTGGGACATCGCCATCCCGCTGTGGGCGCCCCTGTTCCGGCCCCTGGTCGCCCGCCAGCTCCGCCGCAACGGGCCGCCGGAGATCCTCGACGAGGACCAGGCTGCCCGCCGAGCGCCCTGGTGGTCGCCGCCGGCGCGCCTCGACGCCCGGTCGTCGTCCATCTTGTCCATGCTGTGCGGCCTGTCGATGCTCACCGGCTACCTGGGCACGACGATCACCCAGACGATGACCTATGCGGCGAAGGAGTTCGGTGCCACCACCGCCCAGCAGGGCGCCACGCTCGCCGCCGTGCGGATCGGGGTGCTGCTCTCGCTGGTCCTGGCGACCCTGTCGGACCGGCGGGGCCGCCAGAAGCTGCTCGTCGTGTGCGCGGTGGGCGGCATCGCCGCATCGGTGGCCGGTGCGGCGTCGCCCGGCCTCATCGCCCTCGGCGCCACCCAGACCGTGGCGCGAGCCTTCGCCACCGCCCTCGCCCTGCTGATCGGGGTGGTGTCGGTGGAGGAGATGCCCGCCGGCGGCCGGGCCTACGCGGCGAGCGTGCTGGCGATGACCGCCGCCCTCGGTGCCGGGGTGGCCGTCATCCTGCTGCCGCTGGCCGACCTCGGCCTCGCCGCTTGGCGGATCGTCTACATCGTCCCGCTGTTCGGTCTGCCGTTCTTCCTGCGGCTGGCCCGGCGCATCCCCGAGAGCCGCCGGTTCCGCAAGCCGCACGGCCGGGCCACCATGCGCGGCCACCGCAGCCGCCTCGCCCTGCTGGCCGCGGCGAGCTTCTGCGGTCTGCTGTTCCTCGCTCCGGTCAGCCAGTTCCAGAACGAGTTCCTCCGCAACGAGCACGGCTTCACCGCGATCCAGATCACGATCTTCACGCTGGCGACCAACACCCCCGCCGGTGTCGGCATCGTGATCGGCGGCCGCCTCGCCGACCTGCGCGGCCGCCGGATGGTGGGTGCGGTCGGCACCATCGGCGGCGCCGTCCTGCTCACCCTCGCCTACCAGTCCTCGGGCGCCGCCCTGTGGGTGCTGTGGATGGTGGGGACCATCGTCGCCGCCGCCTGCGTCCCGGCGCTCGGCGTCTACGGGGCGGAGCTCTTCCCCACGTCGCTGCGCGGTCGGGCCAACGGCCTCATCACCCTGGCGGGGGTGACGGGCAGCAGCCTCGGGCTGATCCTCGCCGGTCGGTTCGAGACCCGCTTCGGCAGCTTCGGGCCGGGCGTGGCGATCCTGGCCGTCGGCCCCCTCATCGTCGCCGCCCTCGTGGTGACGCTCTACCCCGAGACCGCCCACGTCGAGCTGGAGACGCTCAACCCCGAGGACGCCCTCGAGGCGGGCGCCGTCGGCTTCGCCCCGCCCGCCCTCTGATCAGAGGGCGCGGAGCCAGTCGCGGATGACCTCGGCGACGGGGGCGTCGACGCCCTTCAGGTCGTGGCCCTTCCCGTCGACGGTGTGGTGGGTGACCGGGCCGGGGATCACCGAGGTGGCCTCGCGCAGCTCCTCGGGCGTCCCGAAGGGATCTCGCGTGCCGGACACGAACAGGCACGGGACCTCGATGGCCGGCAGGTGCTCGATGCGGAGGCGGTCCGGCCGGCCCGGAGGGTGCAGCGGATAGGCGATGAGCACCAGGGCGGCGGCGGGCAGCCCCTCGGCCACGGCCATCGAGCACATGCGCCCGCCCATCGACCGTCCCCCCAGCGCGAGCCGGGGCGGTCGGACGCGGACCTCGGCGCAGAAGGACGCCGCCTCCTCCTCGATGGCGGCGATGAGCTTCGGGGCCCGGTCCGGCGGACGCTTCGGGCCGAGGTCCCGGTAGGGGAAGTTCATGCGGCGCACGGGCAGCGGCGCCACCGCAGCCTCCACCGCGACGAGGGCCGGCTGGTCCTTGTGCCCGCCGGCCCCGTGCGTGAGCAGCAGCGCACCCACCGGGCGCTTGCGACCCGACATCAGCGGTGCAGCAGGATCCGGCGAGCCTCGGTGAGCTCGGTGATCCGCTGGGCGGCGTCGTCGGCGTCTCCGCCGTGGTCGGGGTGGGCTTCGCGCAGCAGGTCCCGGAAGCGGTTCTGGATGGCCTTGCGCTCGTTGGCCTCCGGGGCCAGGCCGAGGATGCCCAGCGCCCAGACCACCGGGTCGCGTCCGCCCAGCGTGGACCAGTTCGCCGTGCTCTTCGTCTCGGTGAGGTACTCGACGAACTCGGGGCCGAGCTCCGCCCGCCAGTGCATGGCCCGCCGGATGGCGCTCATCACACCGGGCCGATCGCCCGGGTTCAGGCGACCAGCGGCGTAGACCGCCGCGAGCACGTTCGGCTCGGGCGAGCCGGCCTCGTACAGCTCGAACAGGAGCTCCTCGCCGGTGCCGATGAGCCGGTGGCCGCACTTGGTGAGCCCCACCCGGTCGTCCTGGAGGCGGTGGCGGAGCCGGGGCTGGGAGATGCGCTGCCCGGCCTCTACCTGGTGGGTCAGCCGGGTGAGGTCATCGAGCAGGTCGGGGTCCACGTCCGGGATGAACTGGGCGACGATCCCGCCGAGCAGCAGGCCGCCGAACCCTGGCGACGGGGCCGTGGGCAGCACGGCCACCCCGATCGCGACGCGCCGGGTGGGCGCGATGGGCCGAGAGTGGAACACCTCCAACTCGGCCAGCAGCATCCGTTCACGCTATCGGCGCCCTCGCCCGGGGCGAGCGGTCAGACCAGGTCGAGCAGGCGGGTGCGCAGCCGGCCGATGAGGTCTCCGGCCAGCCCGATGCGGTCCACCACCGCGTCGGGATCGTCGCCGTCGACCGCCCCGTCGTCATCGGCGGCCGCACCATCGCCGACCGCCGCGACGGCACCGCCGTTGGCGTCGGTCTCGGCCGCGGCGGCATCGGCCTCGGCGTCATCGGTATCGGCGGCATCGGCCTCGGCATCGGCGTCGATCGCGTCGAGGTCGCCGGTCTGGTCCAGCACACTCCGGAGCTGCGCGACCTGGGCGAGGAGGTCGTCCCACTCCTTGCCGGACATGCCGTAGGGGACGCTGCGCCCCTCGATGGCATCTGCGGCGGTGGTGAAGCGGGCGACCAGCTTCTCCTCGGTGGGATCCTTCCCGAGCTTGTCGACCGCCACGTACAGCGCGTCGAGCGCGGCGTGGGTGGCCAGCCCGTCCTCCCCGGTCTCCTCTTCGGGAGGGTTCAGGACGGCGTCGATGATGTCGGCGACGTCGTCCTCGGACTCCTCGGGCACCAGCAGCTCGCCGGTCTCCTGCCAGGCGTGGGGGATGTGCGCAGCGATCAGCTCGGCGTCGAGCGCGGCCAGATCGTCGGCGGAGACGTCTTCGATCTCGAACGCCACCTGTGGGACGTCGGCCTCGAGCTCCTCGCCCTCGCCACCCTCGACGGCGGCGATGAGCTCGTCGACGGCCTCCTCGTGCGGGGCGGCGACGACGAGGGCGCCGACCTCCCACACGTGGGGGATGTCGTGGAGGTCGAGCATCCCCGTCAGGGTGACGCGCAGCTGGTTGCCCCAGCCGTCGAGCTCGTAGGCGATCTGGTCACCGGCACCGAGCGACGTGGCCACCGTCGGCGTCACCTCGCCTTCCGGCCCGACCTCCTCGACGAGCATCGCGTCGCAGTCGATGCAGCGGCGCACCGAAGCCACGTACTGGGTTCCACACTCCGGACACACGCGCGTCGCCATGCCCGCAGCATGGCAGAACCCGACCGGCGACGTGACCCACCCGGCGCGGCGTCAGCGACCAGACCGGTCAGAACCACCCGGTGCGTCGGCCGATCCGGCTGCGACGGCGAACGGGAGGCCCAGGACGTCGGCGAGGAGGCCGCTGCGCTCGTCGGCGGCGTAGAGCTCCAGGCTCAGATCGGCCCGGGGATCGGAGGTCTCGACGGTGAGCTGCAACCGGTCGTCGAGCTCGGCGACGCCGAGGCCGGTGACGAGCTGGCGGTGCGAGCGATCCAGACCGATCGCCACCCGCAGCACCGCCGCACCCACCAGCACCGTCCGCTGATCACCGACGTCGAGCGCCGCCCACTCGGGGTGGCTCGCCTTCGGCGCGCTCTTGCGGTGGTAGCGGGCGATCTGGGCGACGACCTCGATCTCCTGGTCGGTGAACCCGACGAGGCGGTCCGAGTTCCGGATGAGGTAGTAGCTGTGCTTGTGGTGCTTGCCATGGGAGATCACCAGGCCCACGTTGGCGAGGAGCGCGCCCGCTTCGAGCAGTGATCGAGCGTCGGCGCCGAGCCCGTGGCGCTCGGCGGTGGCGTCGAAGAGCTCCAGCGCCAGGCGAGCGACGTGCTGGGAGTGCTGGGGGTCCTCGTCGCAGGCCTGCATGAGGTCGATGGCGCTGCGCAGCGCGACATCGCGCAGGTGCGGCAGGGAACCGCCGCGCCGCCTGGCGATCGTGTCGAGGAACACGCCCTCGCGCAGGGCGTACTCGGACAGGACCAGCTCGCGGATCCCGAACCGGTCGACCACGCCCTCCAGGACCAGGGCGCCGGCGAGGATGATGTCGGCGCGCTTCGGGTCGAGGTCGGGCAGGTCGGCGGTGGTCCCGTCGCTCCGGGCCCGGATCAGCTCCTCGACCACCGTGACCACGTGGGAGCGGGTCAGGACGGCGGCGTTGAGGGTGCGGAGCGGCTCGTCGCCGGCGAGGCCGCGGGCCAGGCGGAACACCTGCTCGATGGTGCCCGACGAGCCGACGGCCACATCGAAGCCGTGTTCGGCGACCGCTCGGTCGAACGACGCCAGCACGCCCTGGATGTGCCGCCGACACGAGTCGACCGACGACGGGTGGAGGCTGGCCCCTGCGAAGAAGCGGTTCGTGAGGCGCACGGCGCCGAGCTTGAAGCTGACCGAGGCGAGCGCCTCGCCCTGCTCGCCGATGAGCAGCTCGGTGGAACCGCCGCCGATGTCGCAGAGCATCAGGCGCCGGTCGTAGAGCTCGAGCGCCTGGAGCACGCCGAGGTGGATGAGGCGGGCCTCCTCGACCCCGGACACGACCTCGATCTCGACATCGGCCTCCTTGCGCGCCCGGCGCAGGAGGTCCCGCCGGTTCTCCGCCTCGCGCACCGCGCTGGTGGCCACCGCCCGCATGGGGGCGCCGTGGCTGTCGGCGATCTTGCGGAACCGGGCGAGCGCCTCGACGGCACGGTCGATGGCCTCCGGCGCCAGCTCCTTCATGTCCGTGGAACCGGACCCGAGGCGGACCATCTCCTTCTCGCGGGTCAACACCTCGAAGCGGTCGCCGTCGGTGGTGCGGGCCACCACGAGGTGGAGCGAGTTGGTCCCGACATCGACAGCAGCAAGGGTCTCCGGCACTCCGCCCCAGAGTACCGGCGCGGTTCCGGGACGACGCGGTTCCCGAGCACGGCGAGCGCCGATCGAACGCTCGAGGAGCGGGGTGGAGCGAGCGACGAGACTAGATTCGCGGGATGCCCGAGAAGCAGGTCCCTACTCGCAACCTGGCCATGGAGCTCGTCCGTGTGACCGAGGCCGCAGCCCTGGCCGCAGCCCGTTGGGTCGGTGGCGGTGACAAGAACGCAGCGGACGGCGCCGCCGTCGACGCCATGCGGATCGTCCTCGACACCGTGCCCATGGACGGCATCGTGATCATCGGCGAGGGCGAGAAGGACGAGGCCCCGATGCTCTACAACGGGGAGCGCATCGGCGACGGCACACCGCCCCAGGCCGACATCGCGGTCGACCCCATCGACGGCACCACGCTCACCGCCCTCGGCCGCGGCAACGCCATCGCCGTCATCGCGGTGAGCGAGCGGGGCTCGATGTACGACCCCGGGCCGGTCATGTACATGGAGAAGATCGCCGTCGGCCCCGAGGCCGCCGACGTCATCGACATCACCGCCACGCCCACCGAGAACCTCCACGCCGTGGCCAAGGCGCTCGGCAAGCGGGTGCAGGAGCTGACGGCGGTGGTGCTCGACCGTCCCCGTCACGAGGAGCTGATCGGCGAGATCCGCCAAGCCGGGACCCGCATCCGCCTGATCCCCGACGGCGACGTCGCCGGCGGGATCTCCACCGCCTGGCCCGACTCCGGCGCCGACATCCTCTTCGGCATCGGTGGCACGCCCGAGGGCGTGATCACCGCAGCGGCCCTCAAGTCCATGGGTGGCGCCATCCAGGGCCGCCTCTGGCCCCGCAACGACGAGGAGCGCACCGCAGCCATCGAGGGCGGCTGGGACCTCTCCGAGGTGCTGGACACGGACCGGCTGGTGGCCGGCGACAACTGCTTCTTCGCCGCCACCGGCATCACCGACGGCGAACTGCTGAAGGGGGTCCACTACGACTCCCGCGGCGCCACCACGCAATCGCTGGTGATGCGCTCGCAGTCCGGCACCGTCCGCCAGGTCAACGCCCGGCACCGCCTCGAGAAGCTCAAGGAGTTCTCGGCGGTCGAGTTCAGCTGATCCCGAGGGCGGGCGGCCGGCCCGAGGAGCGCACCGACGTGCGGGACCGCCGGCGACACCGCCCACGGCTGCTCGCGGAGACGGCTCAGATGCCGGGAGGCAGCAGCGGCATGCGGGAGGAGCGCGAGCGCGCCCGGCTCGCCTCCAGGTCGGCGCGGTCCTCGGCCACGCCACCGTGCTGGATCACCGAGACCACCACGAGCAGCACGAGGATCGCCACGCTGGTGAGCCGGGTCATGCCCTGGGCCCAGTCGCCCATCGCTGGCGTGGGCTGCCAGGACGAGTCCGAGAGCCGCCCGTTCTCGCCGGCGACGAGCAGGGTGTAGGCGTTGGAGCCGAAGAGCATCACCCACGGGATCATCATCGGCAGCCACAGCAGGATCGAGGCCAGGTCGTAGGGCAGGGCGCCGGCCCGCCAGATCCGGTTGAGCAGCGGCCAGCGCAGCAGGAGGAACTGGATGACGAGGATGGCGAGCGCGGTCAGGAACCGGACGAGCAGGTCGCCGCGCGAGCGGCCTCCGTCGCTGGTGATGCCGAGCGTCACCGGCAGGAGCCACCAGGCGGGGAACACCACGATCGGGAGGAAGGAGCCGAAGGGCTGCTGCCCGGCGCGCAGGTTGGACCCGATGCGCCCGATCCACAAGATGACCGCCGTGGCGGCCAGCACCAAGAGGGCGAGGGAGATCCACATGCGGGTCTCGCTGTAGGCGCCGACGCGGACGTCCTCGGCCGGGAGCAGGACGGCGGTGATGTTGATCCACCACTCCGAGGAGCGGACCGGATCGCCCGCGCCGGCGGAGGGGGCCGACCAGCGCATCCCCAGCCAGGCCAGGACCAGGAGGACGAGCGAACCGGCCATGTAGGGCAGCGGCGAGCCCGAGTCCCGGGCGTAGCGCGGCTGGTAGGGCTCGTCCTCGACGCCTGCGGGGCCGGTGGCGCCCGGGGCGTAGATGGGCGGACTGGCAGCCGTGAGGGGCATCGATCCAGGCGAGCCGTGGGGCCCTGAGGGGGGCGGTGGCGGTGGCGGCACGACCGGCGTGCCGGTGGCGCTGCCCTGGCTCCAGATCGGGCCGCCGCGCGTCGGCGCAGGGATCTCCGGATCACTCATCGCTGTTCCCCTCCCGCCCGGGACTCTGAGCCGAGCCGACTCCGGAATCGTAGTGCTGGACCTCGGCTCAGGCCGCGACCACGCCCGCCACGTCGAGGCGGAGCTCGGCGCGCCGCACGGCATCGGCCGCAGTCGCGTCGAACGGATCGGTGGCCAGCGCGGCCTTGGCGTTGGCCAGAGCGGCCTGCGCCCGCTCGGCATCGATGTCGCCGGCGGCCTCGGACACGTCCGTGAGCAGCGAGATCTCGTTGTTGCTGACCTCGACGAACCCGCCGTGGACGGCGAACACGATCGGATCGGCATCGGCCGGGCGGATGATGACCTTGCCCGTCTGGAGCGCGCCCACGAAGGGGGCGTGCCCGGTCTGGAAGGAGATGTCACCGCCCTCGATGGTGCGAGCGGTGACCATCTCGGCCTCGCCGGACCAGAGGATCCGTTCGGGGGAGACGACCTGCACCGTCATCGTCATCGGGTGATCACTCCCCCGCGGACTTGCGGAGCTCGTCGGCCTTGGCGCGGGCGGCGTCGGCGCCACCCACGTTGAGGAACGCCTGCTCGGGCAGGTCGTCCAGGTCGCCGCGCAGCAGCGCCTCGAACGAGTCGACCGTCTCCTCGACCGGCGTGGTCACGCCGGGGAGGCCGGTGAAGACCTCGGCCACGTACATCGGCTGGGACAAGAAGCGCTGGACCTTGCGGGCCCGGGCCACGGTGACCTTGTCCTCTTCCGACAGCTCGTCGAGGCCGAGGATGGCGATGATGTCCTGGAGCTCCTTGTACCGCTGGAGCACCTGCTGGACGCCGCGGGCCACGTCGTAGTGCCGGTCGCCGACGACCTCGGGGGCGAGGATGGTGGAGCTGGAGGCCAGCGGATCCACGGCCGGGTAGATGCCCAGGGCGGCGATGTCACGGGAGAGCTCCGTGGTGCCGTCGAAGTGGGTGAAGGAGGTGAACGGCGCCGGGTCGGTGTAGTCGTCGGCGGGCACGTACACGGCCTGCAGCGAGGTGATGGACCGGCCGCGGGTCGAGGTGATGCGCTCCTGGAGGACGCCCATCTCGTCGGCCAGGGTGGGCTGGTAGCCCACGGCCGACGGCATGCGGCCGAGGAGGGTGGACACCTCGGAGCCGGCCTGGGTGAAGCGGAAGATGTTGTCCACGAACAGCAGCACGTCCTGCTGCTGCACGTCGCGGAAGTACTCGGCCATGGTGAGGGCCGAGAGGGCCACGCGGAGGCGCACGCCGGGCGGCTCGTCCATCTGCCCGAAGCAGAGGGCGGCCTTCTCGAGCACGCCGGACTCTTCCATCTCGATCATGAGGTCGGTGCCCTCACGGGTGCGCTCGCCGACACCGGCGAACACGGACACACCACCGTGGTTCTGAGCCACGCGGCGGATCATCTCGGTGATGAGCACGGTCTTGCCCACGCCGGCCCCGCCGAACAGGCCGATCTTGCCGCCCTGCTTGTAGGGGGTGAGCAGGTCGATGACCTTGATGCCCGTCTCGAACATGGTGGACGACGGCTCGAGCGAGTCGAACGAGGGGGCCGGGCGGTGGATCTCCCACCGGTCGGCGACCTCGCCGAGCTCCTCGGACGTGATGTCCAGCGGCTGGCCGATCACGTTGAAGATGTGGCCGAGGACCTTGTCGCCGACGGGCACGGTGATGCCCGCACCGGTGTTGCGGACCTCGGTGCCACGGCGGAGGCCGTCGGTGGGCTTGAGGCAGATGGCCCGGACCCGGTTGTCGCCGATCTGCTGGGCCACCTCGGCGCGGACCTCGGTCTCGGAGCCGTCCGGCTCGACGATGGTCATCGCGATGGCCTGGTTGATCTCCGGCAGGTGGTCCGGCGGGAACTCGACGTCGACCACGGGGCCGGCGACGGTGACGACGCGGCCGGTCTTCAGCGCGGCGCTGGGCTCGTTCGTGATGGTCATGACTGCTCCTTCGAGCTGAAGTGGTCCGTGCGGTGGGCCAGCACGTGGTTCGGGTTGAAGATGTCTTCGACGTTGGTGTTGTCGACGAGGAGGTCGGAGCCGTCGGACTGGCTCTGGCGGAGGGCTTCGGCGCCACCGACGATCTCCATGATCTCGGTGGTGATGGCGTCCTGGCGGGCCCGGTTCATCACCCGGCTCAGCTTGACGATCATCTCCTCCGCGTTCTCGGTGGCGGCCTTCATCGCCCGCTGGCGAGCGGCGTGCTCCGAGGCGGCGGAGTCGAGCATGGCGGCGTAGAGGCGGGCCTCGGCGTAGCGGGGCAGGAGGCGGTCGAGGATCTCGGTCGGGCTGGGCTCGAACTCGTAGGCGGCCGACGGGCCCGACGCCTCGGCGTCCTCGAGGGCGCTGGTGTCGAGCGGCATGTACTGCACGACCCGCGACACCTGGGTCCCCATGGAGAGGAACTGGGTGTAGGCGATGTGGACCTCGGAGTACTCACCGGACTCGAACCGGGCGGCGACGTGGCCGGCCACCTCGCGGGCGTCCTCGTAGGACGGGTCGTCGGAGAAGCCCGAGAAGCTCTCAGCGATCTCGTAGCCGCGGAACCGGAAGTAGCCCTGCGCCTTCTTGCCCACGGTGATGAGGGCGGTCTGGTGGCCGGCGGCCTTGGCGGCGTTCATGGCGCGCTCGGCGCCACGGATGACCGACGAGTTGTACCCGCCGGCGAGGCCTCGGTCTGCGGCGACCACCACGTAGGCGATGGTCGAGATCTCCGTGCGGGGGTTGAGCAGCGGCGAGTCGCCGCCGGCCCCGGCCGCGGCCAGATTCCGGATCACGTCGGTGATCCGCTCGCTGTAGGGGCGGGCGGCGGCGACGCGATCTTGAGCCTTGGCGATGCGGCTCGCAGAGATGAGCTCCATCGCCTTGGTGATCTTCTTGGTCGACTGGACCGACTTGATCCGTCGCTTCAGTGCTCGTTCCTGGCCACCTGCCATGTCCTGGTGCTCCTACTGCCCGGCGGGGTTCTGGGTGCCGGAGCCGGAGGGCCCCTGCGAGCCCGAACCGGAGGGGCCGTCGGACGAGACGTCGAAGTCCTTGCCGAACTCCTCGAGGGCAGCCTTGAGGGCGTCCTCATCGAGCTTGCCGGTGTCGCGGATCTGGGTCATGAGTCCGCTGTAGCGGGCGTTCAGGTAGGTCAGCAGGTCCGCCTCGTAGCGACGCACGTCGGTGACGGCGACGCTGTCGAGGTAGCCGCGGGTGCCGGCGTAGAGCACCACGACCTGGGCCTCGACCGACAGCGGTGAGTTGAGGCCCTGCTTGAGGAGCTCGGTGAGGCGGTAGCCCCGGTCGAGCGTGGCCTGCGACACGGCGTCGAGCTCCGAGCCGAACGAGGCGAAGGCCTCGAGCTCGCGGAACTGGGCGAGGTCGCCCTTGAGCGTGCCCACGGCCG
>JAOBWH010000028.1 GCA_025463265.1 Ilumatobacteraceae bacterium | reverse complement strand
CGCAGGGCCCGCACCACCCGGCCCTCGGTGAGGGTCTCCTGGAGCTCGGCGAGCCAGGCGCCCTGCTCGCTGTCGAGGCGGGCCGTGAGCCCCTCGCGGAGCTGGCTGGCCAGCTCACGGGAGTCCTCGTCCTTGGCGCCGGTGTCGGCGGCGACCACCACCGAGCGGAGGTCGCGGAGATCGAGCTCGGCCAGGTCCGCCAGGGCCGCTTCGGCCTTGTCGCGCCACTCCGCTGCTCGCAGGTCCGGCAGGAGCTTCTCGGCGACGGCGATCAGCGGCTGGGCCGCCACTTCCTTTCCGCCGCTGGCCTTGGCCTGCTCGTTCATCTTCTCGATGGCCTGGCGGACGGCGGGGATGCCACCGTTCAGCACCTGCTCGGCGATCACCTGCTCGGCGGCCGGCAGCGCGTCGAGCGCGGCCTTGCGGTGGACCCGCCCGGCGCGCAGGCGCTTGGCCTTGGGCTTGGGCGGGGGAGCGGGACGGTCGCGGCGGGGACGATCCGGCCGCGGCCCGCGATCGCCTTCGGGGCGCGGACGACGGTCGCCATCGCTGCGGGGCTTGTGGTCACCATCGGGCCGGCCCCGTCCATCGCCACGAGGCTTGCGGTCGCCGTCGCGCCGCGGGCCGCGGTCTCGTCGGTCGCCACGGTCCCCGCGATCTCCCCGGTCGCGACCGCCTCGTCCGGCGAGCTTGGAGGTGACGAGCTCGTCGTCCTTCACCGGGCGGGCGATCAGATCGAGCGTCTCGACCGCGGCCCGGTTCTTCGTCTTCGGCGGGAGCACGGCCACCACGTCGGTGCCGTCGAGCGAGAACTCGATGTCGGCCCGCAGCTCCTGGCCGACCGCCGCCCCTTCGGGCAGCAGGTCCGCTCGGAGGACGCCCTTGGGCTGCTTGGCGCCGGCGGCGCGCCAAGACCAGGTGCCGTCGCCCCGGTCGGTGGTGAGTTCGATGTCGATCCTGCGAGACATAAGGGCTGTCAACTTAGTAGGTGGGCGCGAACCCCCTGGCCTGGGTACCGGTATCGGCAGGTCAGGCGGGGTTGCGGGCGGTGACGAGCCAGGTGGCTCCGTCGAACTGCAACGTGCCGTCGACGAGGTGCCTGCGCAGCTCGGTGCGCACGTCGTCGAGCAGAGCGGCCCATCCGTCGGCCCCGAGGGCCGGCTCGAGCTGATCTTGGGCCATGCGCCCGCCGCCGGTGTTCAAGATCATGGTCAGCCGCTCGTCGACCCCGTCGCTGCCCTCGCTGCCGTAGTCGCAGAGGGCGTCGAACGCCTCGATCGCCACGTCGTCCCAGCCGGAACCCGTGAGGATGGATTCGATGCGACCGCGGTCGGCGAAGGCGGACGGGCCGGGGGCCGTCGGGTCCGGAGGGGGAGGGGGCGGGTCCATGCGGTCGAGCAGGACGCTGGTCCCCATGGTGAACATCGGGTTCTCGTCGGGTCCTCGCCAGCACACGAAGACCAGATCGGCTCCCGGCGCGGCGGCGCGGCGGATGTTGGCGAACGCAGCCGTGGGGTCGTCGAAGAACATGACGCCGAACCGGGAGATGATCTTGGTGAAGGGCCCGCCCTCGCTGAGGTCGTCGGTCTGGGCGTCGGCCACGGCGAAGGTCGCAGCCGGGACGTGGGTGCGGGCGCCCTCGACCATGGCGGGGGAGATGTCCACCCCGGTGCCGCTCGCTCCCCGAGCAGTGGCCTCGGCGAGCAGGATGCCGGTGCCGCACCCGATGTCGAGCACGCGGTCGCCGGGCCCCGGGTCGGCGGCCGCCAGGACGGCGTCGGCGAAGGCCGCCAGCTCCGAGTCGAACAGGTCCCGGTGCTCGACCCATCCCTTGCCGCCGGTTGCCCAGTACGCCCGCATCTGCTCGTTCGCCATCTGTGGACCGTACCGTTCTCCGACCCGGTCGGCCGGGGTCTTTGGTGCCGATAATCTACGTTATGTCGAGTTGTGAAGGGCTCAAGAAGCGGTGTCGGCCTTGGGCTCGAGTCGGATGTCCGCCACGGGTCGAGCGTTGTCCAGCAGCCATCCGACGGCCGTGCGCACCTCCGCCGCCGTCGGCTTGCCGCGCAGGTCGTTGTCGACATCCTCGATGGCGGCCTGCAGGCAGTACAGCGCGTCCTGGAGCTCCTCGAGCTTGAGCCGGTCGACGATCACGTCGTCGTCGCTGAGGCCGTGGGCGGCCGCGAACTTGCGGGCCATGTGCGCCTGCTGGCGACAGCCGGGACGGCAGTACCGGCGCGGTCGCCCGGTGCCCGTCCGTTCCGGCAGCACCCGCCCGCACCACCGGCACCGCTCACCCATCGGTGGTTTCGTCACGTGATGAAACGTAGCCGGTGGGTCGAGGCCCGGGGTGGACGGTCCCGCTCCGACCATCGCAACCCCACGCCCCCGCCGGGTTTCGTCACGTGACGGAACCGGGTGGGCCAGCAGCAGCCCTCGCAGGTGGTCGCGGCCCCAGACCCGACGGCTGATCAGATCGGCGCGGTAGAGTCCGGCCACGGCTGGGTCCAGGGGGTCACGGCCACATCGATCTGGGGGACTTGTGGTGCACACCACTTTCAACGCACGCCGCGTCGTCGTGAGCGTGGCCTTGGCTGCGCTGGCCGTCGCAGGACCGGGAGCCGTCACCTCCCCCGCGCAGGCCGCGCCCGCCCCGCCGCAGGCGTCGGCCGATGCGCCGACGCCGACGGCCGCCCGACCCGGCAAGCCCACCAGCGTGGCGGCGGTCGGTGACTCCATCACCCAGTCGACCGGGACGGGCAAGCTCTCGGCCGAGAACCCGAAGAACAGCTGGGCCACGGGCTGGGAGGTCAACAGCGTGGCCGCCCGGTTGGGCGTGCCCACCAACCGTCGCTTCAACCTCTCGGCGAACGGCGACAAGATGGTCGACTTCGCCCCGCAGATCAACAACGGCAAGTCGGGGGGCAGCGGCAACGTCCCTGCGCTGGCAGCCGATGCCGGTCTCGTCCTCGTCGAGTTCGGCGGCAACGACCTGTGCCGCGACACCGTGGCCGACATGACGTCGGTCGAGACGTACCGGGCCCAGTTCAAGGCCGGCCTCGCGGCGGTGGCGAACCGGGCGCCGAACGCGCTGGTCCAGGTCATGAGCGTGCCCGACATCTACAACCTCTGGTACATCCGGGGCGCGCCGCAGAACAGCACCTACCACCCAGAGTCCGAGAGCGGTCAGGCCACCGGGATCAACGGCGCCCGGTTCTACTGGGACGGGCTCACCGCGGTGGGCGTGAAGTTCCCGTGCCAGTCCCTGCTCACGAACCCCGACAGCTACGCCCAGGCCGATCGGGACCGGCGGGCCGCGGTGCGGACCCGCAACAAGGCCTACAACGCCGTGCTGTCGGAGGAGTGCGGCAAGGTGCTGCGCTGCCGCTTCGACGGCAACCGGCTCTTCGACGTGACCTCGAACCGGGTCTCCCCGCCCGACGGGCCCCTGCTCCCGCAGGCCCAGTGGGCGTTCACCGACCTCGACATCAGCCGGAACACCGCCAGCCTGTGTCCCATCCCGGGGCTCACCGGCGACGGGTGCGGCGACCACTTCCACCCGTCCAAGCAGGGTCAGGGCAAGATCGCCGACTCCGCCACCACCGCAGGCCGGAACTGGACCGACACCACCATGCCCACCGCGGGGGCGACGGTGCTCCCCAGCTCCCGACCCGGCGGCCTGAACCGGCTCACGGCCACGGTCCGCTTCAGCGGCGCCGACAACGCCGGGCTCCGCGGCCAGGAGGTCCGGGTCCACAACCCCGACGGCACCGTCTCGGGGTGGACGCAGACGCTCGGCGTGGCGCCCGACCGGGTGATCACCAAGGTCGGCACCTCCTACGCGGAGGTCCGGTCGCTCGACGTGAACGGCAACCTGAGCGCCAGCACCATCGTCCCCGTCGAGGTGCTCCCGGCATCCGCGCCCTCGGCACCGGGCACCCCCGTCATCTCCGCTGCGCCCTCCGGGCTGTCGCTCGCCTGGCCCGCCCCGGCTGACGACGGCGGCAGCGCCGTCACGGAGTACCAGGTGACCGAGTTCTACGGCACCCCGACGCCGATCCAGGGCGCGACCTTCACCACGGCCGCTCGCAGCGCCCCGCTGCCGGCCTCCCCCGCCGGCGCACTCCTGCGTTACCAGGTGGTGGCGGTCAACGCCGTGGGTGCCAGCGACCCCGTGCTCAGCGGGCAGACCATCGCCCCGTTCCCGACGGTGTCGGCGCTGGTGACCCAGCAGTACGAGGACTTCGCCCAGGCGGTGCCGGCATCCACCACGGCTGACGTGGCCGGCCTGATCACCGGCACCGAGACGGCCGCAGGGTTCGTCGACCGGATCCGGAAGACGGAGTGGTACGACGGTGCCTACGGCCCGGCCACGCGCTTGTACAAGGCCTACTTCCTCCGCATCCCGGACCCTTCGGGCCTCGAGTACTGGGCGAAGAGCCGCCGCAACGGCCGCAGCCTGGCGTCGATCTCCCAGCAGTTCTCGCGGTCCACGGAGTTCCAGCGGCGCTACGGCAACCTGACGAACTCGGCCTTCATCGACACCATCTACCGGAACGTGTTCGATCGGGATCCGGACCCCGAGGGGCGCGCCTTCTATCTCGCCCGCCTGAACGACGGCCGCATGTCGCGAGGCCAGGTCGTGCTGTCGTTCTCGGAGTCGTCGGAGTACGAGCGCAACATGCGTGGCACCGTCGTCGTGGTCGAGCTTGTCCGCGGCATGACCGGCAAGGCGCCGACGCAGGCCCAGGTCGACCCGCTGCTCGCCCTGTACGGCACCCAGGGCATGCCCGGCGTGTTCAAGGCGCTGCTCACCGATCCGGCCTACGCCACCCGCGCGCTGTCCTAGCCACCTCGTAGGCTGGGGCGATGGTCAGCGCACGCCTCCCCCGCAACCCCTTCGCCGAGCGCGACACCGAGCACGAGCGCCTGTGGCGCAAGCAGCGTCTCGCCCTGTCGTTCCGCATCTTCGGCCGGCTCGGGTTCGATGAGGGCGTCGCCGGCCACATCACCGCCCGGGATCCCGGCGACGCGAACCTGTTCTGGGTGAACCCGTTCGGCATGAGCTTCAAGCAGATCACCGTCGACGACCTGATCCTGGTGAACCACCAGGGCGAGGTGGTGGAGGGCACGTGGCCCGTCAACCGTGCGGCGTTCGCGATCCACTCCTCGGTCCACGACGCCCGTCCCGATGCCGTCGCCGCCGCCCACAGCCACTCCAAGTTCGGTCGGGCGTTCTCCACGCTCGGGCGGGAGCTGGCGCCCATCACCCAGGACAGCCTGCTGTTCTTCGAGGACCACTCGCTCTTCGACGACTACACGGGCACGGTGAACGACCCGGAGGAGGGCAAGCGCCTCGCCCACGCCCTGGGCGACAACAAGGCCACGATCCTGCGCAACCACGGGCTGCTCACGGTCGGCCGGTCGGTCGAGGAGGCGGTGTTCTGGTACGTGACGATGGAGCGGACGTGCGAGGTCGAGCTCATCGCCCGGGCCGCCGGCGAGCCGGTCCTGATCGCCGACGACGTCGCCCGGGCCACTCGCGTCGAGAACGGCGGACCCGTCCAGGGCTGGTTCCAGGCCCAGCCCCTGTTCGACTGGATCGCCGAGGCCGAGCCCGGCGCCTTCGGCTCGACCGAACCGGTCGACTGACACACCCGTCGACCGAGACCGCCACGACCGAGACCGCCACCGGCGAGACCGGCCACGGACAGCCTCCGGTGGTCAGCCCTTGGAGGTCAAGGTCATCGTGAGGGTGACCTTGCCCTTGGTCGAGGGGTCGGTGGCGATGGCGACCACCAGCTCGTCGCCGCCCTTGGTGGCCGTCATCCCGGCGTAGCCGCTGCCGGACGCATCGCCCGTGGCGTCCTGCGTGATCTCGAAGCCACCCGCCTCGACCTGGTCCTTGATGGACGGGACGAGGTCGGCCACGGTGCCCTGGGCCTCCCCCAGCACGGTCATCGTCGTGTCGCCGTCGACCGTGGCCGTCGTGGACGTGACGAGCTTGACCGATGCGGGCGGGGCGAGATCCCCAGGCCAGTCCTCCGGCAGCGAGGCGCCGCTGCCATCGAGGTCGAGCTCGGTCTCGTTGCCGTCCTCGTCGGTGTACTTCACGGTGCCGTCGCCATCGATGTCGACGTCGCCCCCGTTTCCCTTGGCGCTCGTCGTGGTGGTGGGCTTGGAGGACGCATCGCTGCTGCCGCAGGCCGTGGAGGCGAGCACCAGACCCAGTGCGATCCCCACGGCGGCGAGCGTGGTGCGGGTCCTCATGGGGCGAGCGTACCGGCGGCTCGAGGTCCGACCCCCGATCCGAAGGGCGCCCGCCACCTCCTGGTAGCCTCTCCCTGCCGTTCATCGTGGGCGGGAGAGTGCTCCTCGGGGCACGCCGAAGGAGCAATTCCTCCCCGGAATCTCTCAGGCACCCGGACCGTCCACGCAGGCAACGCTGGAAAGCAGGTGCAGCGCCGCACCTCACCGAAGGGGAAAGCCCGTGCTGCGGGTGAAGCTCTCAGGTCCACCGACAGCGGGGGAGGTCAGACGAACGCGGCCAGCTGGCCACCGAGGAGACCTCCGATGACCGATCAGCCCACCCTCCGCCACCTCGAGGGCGTCGCCCCGTTCGAGGCCCGCCACCTGGGCCCCGGCCCCGAGCAGCAGGCCAAGATGCTGGCGGCGCTCGGGTACGGCTCGCTCGACGACCTGGTCGACGCGGCGCTGCCCACGTCGATCCGCAGCACCGAGGGCCTCGACCTGCCTCCGGCGCGGACCGAGACGGAGGCGCTCGCCGACCTGAGGGCCCTGGCGGACCGCAACGAGGTCGTGACCTCGATGATCGGCCTCGGCTACCACGCCACGGTCACCCCTGCCGTCATCTTGCGCAACGTCCTCGAGAGCCCGGCCTGGTACACCGCCTACACCCCGTACCAGCCGGAGATCTCCCAGGGCCGCCTCGAGGCGCTGTTGAACTTCCAGACGATGATCGCGGACCTCACCGGCATGACCCTGGCCAACGCGTCGCTGCTCGATGAGGCCACCGCAGCGGCCGAGGCCATGACCCTCGCCCGGCGGGCCGCCAAGGGCAAGAGCGCCGAGGCCGTGTTCCTGGTCGACGCCGACTGCCATCCCCAGACCATCGAGGTGGTCCGCACCCGGGCGGAGCCGCTCGGGCTCCCCGTGGTCGTCGCCGACCTGTCGGGTGGGCTCCCCGCCGACACCGAGGCCTTCGGCCTGCTTCTGCCGTACCCCGGCTCCTCGGGCCGCGTCGTGGACTGGACCACGGTCATCGAAGCGGCCCACGCCGACGGCGCGGTCGTCGCGGTCGATGCCGACATCTTGGCCCTGACCGTCCTGCGCTCCCCCGGTGCGATGGGCGCCGACGTCGTGGTCGGCGTCGCCCAGCGCTTCGGCGTGCCACTCGGCTTCGGCGGTCCCCACGCCGGGTACATGGCGGTGCGCGAGGGCCTCCAGCGGTCGATGCCGGGCCGACTCGTCGGGGTGTCCGTCGATGCCGACGGCGACCGGGCGTACCGCCTCGCCCTGCAGACCCGTGAGCAGCACATCCGCCGGGAGAAGGCGACGTCCAACATCTGCACCGCGCAGGTGCTGCTCACCGTCATGGCGTCGATGTACACCGTCTACCACGGTCCGGAGGGACTCACCCGGATCGCCAAGAAGGTCCATACGCAGGCCCGAACGTTGGCCAGGAGCCTGACCATCGGCGGCATCACCGTCGAACACCAGGACTTCTTCGACACGGTGCGGGCCGTCGTGCCCGGCCGGGCCGCCGAGATCGTGTCCAGGGCCCGCGAAAGTGGCATCAACCTCTGGCAGGACGGCGACGACGCCGTCCAGATCAGCATCTCGGAGAAGACCCGATCGGAGGACCTGCAGGCTGTCGCCGCCGCCTTCGAGGTGGACCTCGACAACGGCCCGGTCGGCATCAACGCACCCATTCCGAGGACCTCCTCGTTCCTGACCCATCCGGTCTTCCACGAGCACCGCTCGGAGACGTCGATGCTGCGGTACCTGCGCCGGCTCTCGGACATGGATCTGGCGCTGGACCGGACGATGATCCCGCTCGGCTCCTGCACGATGAAGCTCAAC
>JAOBWH010000020.1 GCA_025463265.1 Ilumatobacteraceae bacterium | reverse complement strand
GGGCGAGGTACTGGCCAGTGAAGCTGTCCTCGTGCTTGGCCACCAGCTCCGGCGGCCCCTCGCACACCACGGTGCCCCCGCCGTCGCCGCCCTCCGGGCCGAGGTCGATGACCCAGTCGGCCGTCTTGATGACGTCGAGATCGTGCTCGATCACCACCACGCTGTGGCCGCCGTCCACCAGGCGGTGCAGCACGGCGGTGAGCTTTTCCACGTCGGCCATGTGCAGCCCGACCGTGGGCTCGTCCAGCACATAAAGCGTGTGCGGCGCCTTCTGTCCGCGCCGCGTGATGTCGTCGCGCACTTTGGAGAGTTCGGTCACCAGCTTGATGCGCTGGGCCTCGCCGCCCGACAGGGTGGGCGCCGACTGCCCGAGGCGGACGTAGCCGAGGCCGACGTCGACCAGCGTCTGCATGTGGCGGGAGATCACCGGCTGGTTGGCGAAGAACTCGAGCGCCTCCGAGATGGGCATGTCGAGCACCTCGGCCACGTTCTTGCCCTTGAACTCGATGTCGAGCGTGTCGCGGTTGTAGCGGGCGCCCTTGCAGACCTCACACGGGACGTAGACGTCCGGCAGGAAGTGCATCTCGATCTTGATGGTGCCGTCGCCGGCGCAGTTCTCGCAGCGGCCGCCCTTCACGTTGAAGCTGAACCGGCCCGGCAGGTAGCCGCGGACCTTGGCCTCGGTGGTCTGGGCGAAGAGCTTGCGGATGTGGTCCCACACGCCGGTGTAGGTGGCGGGGTTGGACCGGGGTGTGCGGCCGATGGGCGACTGGTCGATGTTGATGACCTTGTCGAGGTTCTCGATGCCGGTGACCTTCTTGTGGAGGCCGGGCGGCGTCTTCGACTTGTAGATCTTCTGCATCAGCGAACGCAGGAGGATGTCGTTGACCAGGGTGGACTTGCCCGAGCCGGACACACCGGTGACGGCGAGCAGGACGCCCAGCGGGAAGTCGACGTCGATGCCCCGGAGGTTGTGCTCCCGGGCCCCCTTCACCGACAGCTTCTGGCCGTTGGACGGCCGGCGGCTCTCGGGGACCGGGATCGACTTCTTGCCCGAGAGGTACTGGCCGGTGAGCGAGCTCTTGTTCTTGAGCAGCGACTTGTAGGAGCCGGCGTGGACGATGGCACCGCCGTGCTCGCCCGCCCCGGGGCCGATGTCCACCACGTAGTCGGCCACTGCCATGGTGTCCTCGTCGTGCTCGACCACGAGCACGGTGTTGCCCAGGTCCCGCAGGCGGGTGAGCGTGTCGATGAGACGCCGGTTGTCGCGCTGGTGCAGGCCGATCGACGGCTCGTCGAGCACGTACAGCACGCCGACGAGGCCCGAGCCGATCTGGCTGGCCAGGCGGATGCGCTGGGCCTCCCCGCCGGCGAGCGTGGCCGACGACCGGTGCAGCGACAGGTAGTCCAGCCCCACGTCGAGCAGGAAGCCGATGCGGGCGTTGATCTCCTTGAGCACCGCCTCGGCGATGAGCTTGTCCCGCTCCGACAGCTCGACCGCGGCGAAGGCCGCGGCCGCGTCGCGGATGGAGATGGTGGAGAAATCGTTGATGCTCTTGCCGTCCACGGTGACGGCGAGCGTGAACGGCTTGAGGCGGGCGCCCTCGCACACCGGGCAGTCGACCTCGCGCATGTAGCCCTCGAACTGCTCGCGCTGGCTGTCGGAATCGGTGTCCGAGTGGCGGCGCTGGATCCACTGGATGGCCCCCTCGAAGGTGGCCGTGTACGTCCGGACCCGCCCGTAGCGGTTCTTGTAGCGGACGTTGGTCTTGCCGGCACCGGTGCCGTGGAGCAGGAGGCGCTGCTGCTTGGCGGTCAACGACCCCCACGGTTTGTCGAACGGGATCTTGTTGTCCTCGCACACCGACTCCAGCAGCCGCTGGTGGTACTGCATGTGGCCCGAGGACCAGGGCTGGATGGCTCCGTCGGCCAGGGTGGCATCGGGGTCCGGGACCACCAGCTCGGCATCGACCTCGAACTGGGTGCCGAGGCCGTCGCAGCGCTCGCAGGCGCCGTAGGGCGAGTTGAACGAGAAGTTCCGGGGCGCCAGCTCGTCGTAGCTCTTGCCGTCGACCGGGCACGCCAGGTGCTGGCTGAACGTGAGGCGCGTGGGCTCTTCGGCCTCGTCCTTCGGCACCAGCTCCACCTCGGCCACGCCCTCGGCCAGGCGCAGCGCCGTCTCCAGCGAGTCGGTGAGGCGGCGCTCGATGCCCTCGCGCTTCACCAGGCGGTCCACCACCACCTCGATGGTGTGGTTCTCGTAGCGTGCCAGCTCCAGGTCCTTGACCGGCAGGTCGTACAGCTCGCCGTCGATGCGGGCTCGGGCGTAGCCCTGCGCCGCCAGGTCCGCGAGCAGCGTGTCGTAGTTGCCCTTGCGGCCCCGGACCACGGGGGCGAGCACCTGGAAGCGGCTGCCCTCGGGCAGCTCCAGCACCCGGTCGACGATCTGCTGGGGCGTCTGGCGGGAGATGACCACGCCGTGCTCCGGGCAGTGCGGCACCCCGATGCGGGCGAACAGCAGGCGCAGGTAGTCGTAGATCTCGGTGACCGTGCCCACGGTGGAGCGGGGGTTGCGGCTGGCGGACTTCTGGTCGATGGAGATGGCCGGCGACAGCCCCTCGATGAAGTCGACGTCGGGCTTGTCCATCTGCCCGAGGAACTGGCGGGCGTACGAGGACAGGGACTCCACGTACCGGCGCTGGCCCTCAGCGTAGATGGTGTCGAACGCCAGCGAGGACTTGCCGGAGCCGGACAGCCCCGTGAAGACGATGAGCTTGTCTCGTGGCAGGTCCAGCGAGACGTTGCGGAGGTTGTGCTCGCGGGCTCCGCGGATGATCAGCGAGTCAGACACAAGGGGGAAGCCTATCGTCGCCGTACCAGCCTTTGGCGAACACCTGTTCTGTTCTGGAGGGGATCACGGGTTGCCGTGCGGGAGCGGGACAAGATCGGGGCGATGGCACACACCCACTCCCGCGTCTACCGGGAAGGCGCCGTGGTCGCGAACGACATCGACGACGACCAGATCTCCGAGGCCCTCGCCGAGCCCGGGACCATCGTCTGGGTCGACCTGTGCGACCCCACCGAGGAGGACCTCCAGCGCCTCGCCGCCGAGCTCGGCCTCCACGAGCTGGCCGTCGAGGACGCGCTCGGCGAGCACCAGCGACCCAAGCTCGACCGCTACCGCGACCACCTCTTCCTCACCTGCCAGCACACCGCCATCGAGCCGGGCAGCCAGAAGCTGATCGAGACCGAGATCAACGCCTTCATCGGACGGGAGTGGCTGATCACGGTGCGCAAGGACCACGGGTTCGACATCCGCACCGTCCAGGAACGGTGGGACCGCTCCCCCGACCTCGCCGTCCACGGCGTCAGCTTCCTGCTGTACGGCCTCGTCGACGTGGTCGTCGACAGCTACTTCGACACGCTCGAGGTCTTCGACGAGTACTACGACGAGATCAGCGAGACCATCTTCGGCGACCACCCGATCGGCCCCGACAAGCAGCAGGACTGGTTCCAGATGCGCCGGGCCCTCTTCCGGCTCCACCGGCTGGCGGTCCCGCTGCGCGAGGCGCTCAGCTCCCTGATGCGGCGGGACCACGACGCCGTCGCCGAGGACCTGTACCCGTACTTCCAAGACGTGTACGACCACATCCTGCGGATCACGGAGTCCACCGACGCGCTGCGGGACCTGGTGTCCACCATCGTCGAGACCAATCTGAGCCTGCGCGACTACCGCCAGAACCAGGTGATGAAGAAGGTCACGAGCTGGGCCGCCATCATCGCCGTGCCGACCTTGATCACGGGCTACTACGGCATGAACGTCAAGTACCCCGGCCTGGCCACGAGGTGGGGGTGGATCTCCTCGCTCGTCCTCATGGCGGGCCTGTCCATCGGCCTCTACGCCCAGTTCAAGAAGCGCGACTGGCTGTAGCGGACCGGCCGCGGGTCGGCCTCAGCGCTCGAGGTTGATCACCGTGAGGCCGTTCACCTCGCTGCGGCCGACCTCCGTCCAGTGGCCAGCGCCGCCGAGGGCGGCGAGGGCGCTGCGGGCGTGGACCAGGTCGTAGTCCCGCAGGACCAGGCTCACCTGGTCGGGGCCGTCGGGCCGGCTCCGCAGGGCGCCGAGCGTGGCGGCGAGGTCCGCGCCGTGGTCCGTCTCCTGCACCACCAGCCAGGGTTGGCGGTACCGCCACATCATGCGGGGCAGCTGCGGGTCCGGAGTCACCGCCACGCCCTCGATGCGGGCGTCCACACCGGTGTACGTCGTCGACATGAACGTGCGGATGCTCGCGCACAGCCAGGTGCCCAGCACGAGGGGCAGCACCACCGCAGCGACGGTGAGCACCCGGCCGAGCGACACGCTGGCCGGCGCGGCCGAGGTCGACCGCTCGGCATCCTCGACCGCCAGGATCCGTCGGACGCCCAGGGCGGCCATGACGGCCAACGGCACGGTCAGCGGCGCGTAGAAGCGGCCGCCCCACTGCACGGCACCGCCATCGGGGTACTGAGTGGCCAGGATGGCGCCGAGGTACAGCACGGCCACCACGGTCTCGAGGGCGAGGCGCCGCCACAGCCACGAGCCCGCTGCGGCGAGACCGACGAGCAGGATCGGCCAGGCGATGACGATGCCGCGGACGGGCTCGTCGACCAGGGAGACCGTGCGCAGCACGAACGCCATCACCAGGACCACCATCGCGACGTGCCAGCGAGGGAGCCAGCGCCGATCGCCGCGAGCCGCCAGCCCGGCGGTGACCGCCGCGCCCACGATCGCGAGCACGACCACCACGGCGAGAACCCGGCCCTCGACGTCGAACAGGGACCGGACGGCGCCCTGCAGCCGGGCGTCGATGAAGCCCGAGGTCCGGACCCCGCCGCCTGAGCGGGCCGTCAAGGTGGTCGATCCGGACCCGATGATCGACTGCACCCACAGGTCCTCCGCCTTGAGCACCACCGCCGACCAGGCCACCACCGCTGCGGCTGACCCCGCCGACCACGCCCACGACCGGTCGGCTCGGCGCCCGCCGACCACCAGCGCCACGGCGAGCGCCAGGGCCAGGAGCAGGCCCTCGGTGCGGACGAGGATCCCGACGCCGACCCCGCCTGCGACCAGAGCACCAGCGGCCGCAGTGCCCCATGGGGAGCGGGCCCCCCGCTGGACCAGCAGGACGGCACCGAGCACGGCCACGCCGGCGGCGGCGGCCGCGGCGGCATGGGCCCACCCGAACGTCGCCGTCACGGTGACCGGCGCCAGGCCGGCGATCCAGAAGGCGCGGCGGCTGAGCCGGGGGTCGCGGACTGCGGCGAGCATCCACGCCGCCAGCGCGGCGATGAGCACGGCCACCGAGCCCAGGACGTCGTAGGCGTGCGTCGTCCCGACCGCCTTCGCCGCCTGGGCAGCGGCCCATGGCCACAGCGGGTGCTTGGCGAGGGGCACCCACCCGTCGGCGGTCTGGGTGGCGTAGGCCACCGGATGGTGGGTTCCGGCCGGATCGAGCTGCTCCGTGCCGGAGTCCCAGGCCCACGAGCCCTGCTCGAGCGCCCGCAGCTGGATCTCGTAGGAGCCCTCGTCGGTGGTGAACGAGTCGGGCTGCGAGGTGGCGGCGGCCACGCCCACGAGCACCGCCACCAGGACCAGGAGGTGCACGACCAGCGGCGCCGCCCAGAGGCCTGCGACGGCCGAACGAGGTGCCCGAGCGCGCTCGAGCTCGATCGGACCATCCACCGCTCGATGATCGCGTGCGCCGCTAGGCCCGCCGGTGACCGGGGGTCGTCCCTCGGCCACCGCCGCCCCCGTACGCTCGTGACCGATCATCTGCCCCGTCCCTCGTGGGTCCCGATGCGGGATGCCCGGTGCCGACCTCAGACCATCGGCGCCCGGAGCCCCAGTTCAAGGAGCGCACCGTCGACGCCGACGCTCACGATGTCCCCGCAGATGCCGATCGTGTCCCGGTGAGCACGATCCTGGACGACGAGGCGGGCACCGGCGCGCCCGCCGCCGACGGTGCTGGAGC
>JAOBWH010000201.1 GCA_025463265.1 Ilumatobacteraceae bacterium | reverse complement strand
GGTCGAGCTGGGCCCAGCCCAGGGCCACGAAGCCTGCGTCCCAGCTCCACTGGTGCGGGTACAGCCGTGGCGACGGTCGCGTCCAGGAGCCACGGCCGTTGCGCCACAGCACCTCGATCGCCTGCCTGGCCAGATCGTCCACGGCGCGAAGGGTACCGGCGCCCCTCGGTTGCGCCGGGGCGGTCAGGGCTGGTTCACGTGGCCTTCACATCGCCGGTGGGCTACCGGTTGCGGGGGAGCTGGAGGCCGCGCTCGGCGATGATGCCGCGGAGGACCTCGCTGGTGCCGCCGTAGATGGTGGTGACCTGGCAGTGGCGGTAGATCGCCTCGATCCACCCGTCGGCGCCCCCGGTTGCGGTGTCGCCGTGGCGGGGCAGGCCACCGGCCCCCAGCGCATCGATCAGCTCGTTGCCGGCGTACTGGTAGTGCTCGGTGGTGAACAGCTTGGCCATGGTGCCCTCGACGCCCGGCAGCGTGCCCTCTGCCGCCATCCACGCCGCCCGCCAGCCCAACAGGTTGGACACCTCGTTCCCGATGGCGATGCGGGCCAGGCGGTCGCGCACCAGCGGGTCGTCGATCATGGGGCCGCCGGCCGGCGAGCCCTCGCTGCGGGCCCACCCGAGGCCGTGGTCGAGCAGGCGGACCAGCTCGCCGTACCAGGCGCTGTTCCGCTCGTAGACGAGGGCGGTCATCATGACCTTCCAGCCGCCGTCGACCTCGCCGACCCGGTACTTGTCGTCGACCTTGAGGTCGTCGTAGTAGGTGATGTTGGTGCGCTCGCCGCCCATGGTGTGGACGGGGGTGAACGTGATGGCCGGGTCGTCCATCGGGATCACGAACATGGTGAGGCCCTTGTGCTTGGCCACCTCGGTGTTCGTGCGGGTGAGCAGGAACACGTAGTGCGCCTCGTGGGCGAGCGTGGTGAACATCTTCTGGCCGTTGATGATCCACTCGTCGCCGTCGCGCACCGCCTTGGTCATCACCGAGGCCACGTCGGAGCCGGCGTCGGGCTCGGAGTAGCCCAGGCAGCACATCGCCTTGCCGCTCAGGATCTCGGGGATGATCGTCTGCTTCTGCCAATCGGTTCCGTCGATCAGCAGCGTGTGGGCGACGAGGCTGGCCACGCCGAGGCCGTCGACCGGAGCGCCGGAGAAGTACATCTCCTCCGACAGCGAGTTCATCTCGAGCGGTGACCGGCCCTGGCCGCCGAACTCGGACGGCCACCCGGCGGAGATCCAGCCGGCGTCGGCCATCTTCTCGTGCAGCCCCCAGTCGTGGATGGTGCCGGTGCGGTGGGCGTCCTCGATGACCTGCTCGGTCACGTGCTCGGTGAGGAAGGCGCGGATCTCGTCGCGGAACGTCTGCACCGCCGGGTCGAGGCGGAAGTCGAAGCCACCGTCGGACGTGTCGGCATCGATCCGCTCGGGCTCGGCGTAGGTGCCGTTGGCGGCGGCATCGGCCTTGCCGGTGTTGGTCGGACGGTACGCAGAGCTGGGGATCGGGCCGGCGGTGCGGTCGTCCCACAGCCGGCCGGCGAGGTCGATCAGCTCTCGGCGCGGGTCGCCGAGCAGCAGGTGGGCAGCCTTGGCCCGGCGGAAGTACAGCTGGATGTCGTACTCCTCCATGAACCCGTAGCCGCCGTGCACGTGGAGGCTCCACGACGACTGCCGCTGCGCCGTGTCGCCGGCGAAGGAGAAGGCCATGGCCGGGAAGCTGGTCGCTACGGGGTCGCCGACGTCGAGCGCCCAGACCGCCTTGTTGGCGAGCAGGTCGGCGCCGTCGAGGTCCGTGGCCAGATCGGCGAAGCGGTGCTGGATCGCCTGGAACGACGCGACGGCGACGCCGAACTGCTTGCGGTCCGTGGCGTACTGGACGCCGATGGCCTGCGCCTCGCGGGCCAGGCCGATGAACCAGCGCGCCGTGAGGGCGCGCCACTCGTCGACCGCCAGGGCGTGGGCGGCACGGGCCTCGTCGCCCGAGGCGAGCACGGTGCGGTCGCCGCCGAGCGCCACATCGGCGATGGGCGCCGAGCCGAGGTTGCTGGGGGACGCCAGGTCCCGTGGGGCGACGACGACGAGCTCGTCGCCCTCGAGCGCGATCACCGATGCTGCCACCGCGGCGCCGGGGACGACCCGTGCGGTGCCGTCGATCGCAGGCCGCAGGGCGACCGCGACCGGGGCACCACCCTCGATCAGCTCGGTGAGGTGGGCTCCGGGGGCGTCGGCGAACCGGGACAGCAGCCGGGCGGCCACCATGGTCTCGATCACGGGCGCGGGGGCCAGGCGGGCACCGCACGCCTCGGCCACCACCGCCATGTCGCGCAGCGACGCACCCGAGCCGCCGAGCTCCTCGGACACGCCGAGGGTGGGCACGCCCATGTCGGTCAGGCCCGACCACACCTTGGCATCCCACCCGAGCGGCTCGGCCTCCCGGACCGCTTCGAACGACGACGCCTTGTCCAAGAAGCTCGCCACAGCATCCCGCAGCGCGTCCTGTTCCTCGGTGATCTTGAGGTGCATGGGACAGAGGCTAGAACGCGTTCTAATTCGGAACGAACTCCTGACCGGACCGAGACGCCTCCGGGCCGAGCGCTCCCGGATCTCGGTACGGTCGCGAGATGAGCGACGACGAGGCTGCACCGACCGGATCCGATGAGGCCAAGGCACTGGTGGCGCAGGTGTTCTCCGATTCGGCCGACACCTACGACCAGGTGATCGACTTCTTCGCGCCGTTCGGCCGAGCGCTGGTGTCCGCTGCGGGGCTGGCGCCCGGCGACCGGGTGCTCGACGTCGCTTCCGGCCGAGGAGCCTGCCTCTACCCGGCGCTGGAGGCGGTGGGCCCCGACGGGTACGTGACCGGGATCGACATCGCGCCGGGCATGGTCGAGGCGCTCGCCGCCGAGCTGACGGCCGCCGGCACCACCAACGCCGAGGTGCGGGTGGGCGACGCCGAGGCCCTCGACCTGCCCGACGCCTCCGTCGACGCAGTGCTCGGCGGGTTCATGATCTTCTTCTGCCCCGACCCCGAGCGGGTGCTCGCCGAGTTCTCCCGGGTGCTGAAGCCCGGTGGCGTGGTCGCGCTCACCATCTTCGACGGTGACACGCCGTCCAAGTTCCTGCGCGACGTGGGCACGGAGCTGTTCGGCGAGCAGGACCGACGGGCGTCGGAGGCGTTCGACCGGGCCGACGTGCTCGACCCGGCGCTGGTCGCCGCCGGGTTCGGCCAGCCGGTCGGCACGGATGTCCACGAGCAGTTCCGCTTCGAGTCCGCGGACCAGATGGAGCGCTGGCACCGCAGCCACTTCGCCCGCCTCCTGCTCGAGGTGCTCAACGAGGATCAGCTGGCGGTCTACCGCCGCCGCATGGACGAGCACCTGGAGGCGCTCTCCGACGGCGACGGCTTCGTGATGCCCCAACGGGCCAGGGTCACTGTCGCCCGCAAGCCCTGACCCCTTCAGCGGTCCGGCTCGGGATGACCTGATCCGAGGGCGGGTCAGGTTCCGCAGAAGGTCTGGTAGCCCTCGCCGAACTCGACCGGCGCAGGGAGGGCGTAGCGGCCGAGGCCGGGGCGCACGTCGTAGGGCTGGCGGATGACGTCGACCAAGCGGCGGAACGGCTCGAGGTCGCCGCTCGTGGCGGCGGCCAGTGCCTCCTCGACCAGGTGGTTGCGGGGGACGTAGACCGGGTTGGCCCGGTCCATCGCCGCGGCGGCGGCGTCGACGGACTCCACATCGCGGGCGTCGATGGCGATGCGTCCGGCGTACCGGTCCAGCCAGGCGTCGAGCGCCGTGCGGTCGCGGAGCTGGTCGAGCACCGGAGCCCGGTCGCCGCGGACCACCGACGACAGCGCCCGGAACAGTTGGGTGTGGTCGGAGCCCTGCTCGTGCATGGTGCGCAGGAGGTCGTCGATGAGCTCGCCGTCGCCGTCCTCCTCGGTGGCGAGGCCGAGCTTGGCCCGCATGCCCGACCGCCAGGCCGTCCCGAAGCGGGCCGGGAACTGCTGGAGGAGGTCGGTGGCGAGGCCCACCGCGGTGTCCTGGTCGTCGTCGATGAGCGGCAGGAGGGCCTCGGCGAGCCGGGCCAGGTTCCACTGCACGATGCTCGGCTGGTTGCCGAACGCGTAGCGGCCGCCGTGGTCGATGGAGCTGAAGACGGTGGCGGGGTCGAAGGCGTCGAGGAACGCGCACGGCCCGTAGTCGATGGTCTCGCCGGAGATGGTGGTGTTGTCGGTGTTCATGACGCCGTGGATGAACCCGACCTGCATCCAGCGGGCGATGAGCGCGGCCTGGGCGTCGAGCACGGCCTCGAACAGCGCGAGTGCCGGGACCTCGGCCTCAGCCGCCGACGGGTGGTGGCGGGCGATGGCGACATCGACGAGCCGCTGGAGCAGCGCCGGATCCTGCATCGCTGCGGCGTACTGGAACGTCCCGACCCGCAGGTGGCTCGACGCGACCCGGGCGAGGACGGCGCCGGGGAGCGGGCCGTCCTCCCGGTGGACCGCCTCGCCGGTGGTGGTGACGGCGAGCGATCGGGTGGTGGGGATCCCGAGGGCGTGCATCGCCGTGCTGATCACGAACTCGCGCAGCATCGGGCCGATGGCCGCCTTGCCGTCGCCGCCACGGGCGAACGGCGTCCGGCCCGAGCCCTTGAGGTGGAGGTCGAGCAGCTGGCCGTCGACGTCGTGCAGCTCCCCGAGCAGCAGCGCTCGTCCGTCGCCGAGGCGGGGCGAGTAGCCGCCGAACTGGTGGCCGGCGTAGCCCATCGCCACGGGCTGGGAGCCGGGCAGGGGGGTCATGCCGACCAGCACCTGGGCGGCGTGCGGGGTGCGAAGGTCATCGGGGTCGAGGCCCAGCTCCTTGGCCAGCGCCTCGTCGACCGCCACCACCTGCGGGTCGGGCACCTCCGCGCCCTGCCACGGCATGCAGAGCTCGGGCAGCTCGTCGGCGAACCGGTGGGTCAGCTCCAGCAGCGGTCGCTCGTCAACATCCACCCGTCCGAAGTTACCGATCGCGGCGCCCGATGCGGTCAGATCAGGCTGAGCCGTCGGGGGTGCTCGGGCCGTTCGGGGCGTCCGGGTGGTGGGCGGCGTAGGCCGCGAGCCAGCCCTCGAGCATGGGGCCGAAGTGCGCCGGGTTGTAGACGTCTTCCTCCGACGAGAACCGCCCGTCGCCGGCGTAGACGAGCCGGGTCCAGTTGGCGCCCTCGTAGACCTGGCCGTCGCCGGGGTCGATGAAGCGGTTCTCCACCTGGCCGACGATCCAGCCCTGTTCGGCATCGACGGTGTACCAGTCCCACGGGAACAGCTGCATCTCGGTGAACGGCCACCGGCACATGGTCTCGGTGATCCACGCGAGCACGGCGTCCCGGCCGTGGAACTCGCCGTAGAGGTGCTCGATGTAGTGGACGTCGGGCGTGAACCGATCGACCCACGGGGCCCAGTCTCCGGTGCGCCCGGCCTCGTTGGCAGCGTCCTGGTACCGCTGGAACGCCTCCTCGATCTCTGCTGCATCCCAGGCCATGGCGTTCGTCCCCTCGTCACCGGTCGTGTCCGGCGTGAGGGTAGGCGCCGGTCCGTCGGGCTCGCTCGGTGGGACCTGCGATGATCGGACCCATGTCCGAAGGCAGCGAACGCAACGTCCTGGGCGGCGAGCTCGAACCGTGCGGCACCGACCCGTTGACCGGGTTCTTCCGCGACGGCTGCTGCGCCACCGGGCCCGAGGACCTGGGGAGCCACACGATCTGCGCCGTGGTCTCGGCCGAGTTCCTGGCCCACCAGCGCTCGATCGGCAACGACCTGTCGACCCCGATGCCGGAGTTCCGGTTCCCGGGTCTGGTGCCCGGCGACCGCTGGTGCGTGACCGCGCGCAACTGGGCCGTCGCCTACAACGACGGCGCCGCGGCCCCCGTGGTGCTGGCCGCCACCAACGAGAAGGTCCTGGAGCTGGTGCCGCTCGAAGCCCTCCAGCAGCTCGCCGTCGACGTCCCCGACACCCCGGCCGACCTCGAGGACTGACCGGTCGGGCGCGGGGCGGCGGCATCATGGGGCGATGACCGCCACCGAGGCCGAGACCGCTGCTTCCGACGAGCTCCCGCACTGGGACCTCGTGCCCTTCTTCCCGTCGATCGGGTCGCGGGAGTTCCTGGCGCTCAACGAGGAGGTCGGCGCTGAGGTCGGCCGGCTGCAGCGCCGCTTCGACGAGCTGGGCATCCGGGCCGGAGACCCGCTCCCGGTCGACGACGCCGTGGTGGCTGCGGCCGAGGAGGCGGTGGCGTCGTTCAACCGGCTGCTCACGGACATGCGCCGGATCGGCTCCTACCTCTACGGGCACACCACCACCGATGCCACCGACGCCGTCGCCGCCGGCGCGCTCAGCCGCTACCAGGCGAGCGTGGCCCCGTTCGCCACGCTCGACGGCCGCTTCGACGCCTGGCTCGCCCGCCTCGACCTGGCCGAGCTGGTCGACCGCAGCACGGTGGCCGCCGACCACGCCTACGCCCTGCGCCGCGGCGCCGAGGCCGCCGAGCACCAGATGACCGAGGACCAGGAGGACCTGGCCGCCGAGCTCTCGCTCACCGGAGGCCGGGCCTGGGCCAAGCTCCACGCCGACCTGACCGCCCGCCTCACCGCCACGGTCGATGGCGAGGTGCTGCCGATGAGCATGGTGCGCGGCCTCGCCACCGACCCCGACCCGGCGCGGCGGGAGGCCGCCTTCCACGCCGAGCTGGCGGCGTGGGACACCGTGACCGTCCCGCTCGCCACCGCCCTGAACGCGTTCAAGGGCGAGGCCAACGTGCTCAACCGCCGTCGGGGCTGGACCGATTCGCTGGAACCGGCGCTGGAGACCAACGGCGTGAGCCGCGAGATCCTGGCTGCCATGCAGGACGCCGTCGTCGATTCGCTGCCGCACTGGCACCGGTACCTGCACGCCAAGGCCCGCCTCCTGGGCCACCAGAACGGTCTGCCGTGGTGGGACCTGATCGCCCCGGTGGGCACACCGAAGCGCTTCGCCTGGCTCGACGCGACCACGGCGATCCGCGATGCCTTCGGCACCTACTCCGATCGCCTCGCCAGGCTGGTCGACCAGGCGGTGGGGGAGGCGTGGATCGATGCCGAGCCCCGCGCCGGCAAGGTCGGCGGTGCCTACTGCATGTCGGTGACCGACGGTGTCAGCCGGGTGCTGTGCAACTTCGACGGCAGCTTCGACTCGGTGCAGACCCTGGCCCACGAGCTGGGTCACGCCTACCACAACGTCAACCTGGGCGACCGCACGCCGATGCAGCGCAGCACCCCGATGGCGCTGGCCGAGACGGCCTCGATCTTCTGCGAGACGATCATGGTCCAGGCCGGCCTGACCGCGGTGGGCGACGACGCTGAGGGGCGTCTGGCCCTGCTCGACGGCGACCTGTCGGGCGCCTGCCAGGTGGTGGTCGACATCCACTCGCGGTTCCTGTTCGAGCGGGCGCTCTCCTCCGAGCGGGAGCAGGGCGTGCTGTCGGTCGACCGGCTCCGGGAGCTGATGCTCGACGCCCAGGCCCAGGCCTACGGCGACGGCGTCGACCCACGGTGGCGCCACCCCGACATGTGGGCGGTGAAGGGCCACTACTTCACCGCCTACTACAACTGGCCCTACACCTTCGGCCTGCTGTTCGGCATCGGGCTGTACGCCGAGTTCCAGCGCGACCCGGACCGATTCCGTGCCGGGTACGACGACCTCCTGTCGGCCACCGGGCTGGGTGACGCCGCCACGCTCGCCGCCCGGTTCGGCATCGACGTCGCCGATCAGGCGTTCTGGGCCGCGAGCCTCCAGGTGCTCATCGACCGGATCGACGAGTTCGTGGCCGCCGTCGACGCCCGCCCGATCTGACAGGTATCTGACCGATCGGGTAGTCGTGGGGCATGGAGATCACCGTGAACCGCGCCTACGACCTGGTCGACAACCGCCGCCACGCCCTGGCGCTTCGGTCCCGGACCCACTGCGGCCTGGCCCGGGCCAGCGTGCGGTCGACGACGCTCGAGTTCCAGCCCGACGACTTCTTCGCGTGCAGGGAGTGCGTCGCCGCGTACGAGGGCGACTCCCGGACCCGCCGCAGCGCAGCGTCCTGACCGACGGGGTGATCCGATCCCGTCGGGCGGCATCGGGACGGGGTGCGGTCAGGTGGGATCGTCGCCGCGCTCGACGGCGCCGGGCTCGAGGTCGTGGCGGCGTCGCAGCGACACGCTGATGCGCGGGCCGCTCACCTGGGCCGCCTTGGGCACGCAGTGCTGCCAGGTTCGCTGGCACGTCCCGCCCATCACCAGCAGGTCGCCCGGCGCCGGGTCCAGGCGGACGCTGGCGCCCCCGCCCTTCGGCCGCAGCAGGAACCGCCGTTGGCAGCCGAGGCTGAGCACCGCCACCATCGCCGTGTCCTGCTCCCGGTACACCCGGTCGCCGTGCCAGGCGACGCTGTCTCGGCCGTCGCGGTAGAGGTTGGCGCCGAGGGCGTCGAACCGGACGCCGTAGTGGCCGTGCAGGGCGCGGGCGATGGCTCGGGCCTCGGCCGGCCACGGCCGGGTGGCGCCGTCGCCCCACCAGTGCGACAGGCGCGGCTCGGGCACCACCCGCTCGTACATCGGCACCTCGCGCGCCTGCCACGGCACCGTCGACAGGAGCCGTTCGAACAGGGTGTCGGCCCCGCTCATCCACCCCTGGGCGATGTCGACCCACGCGCCGTCGCCGAGCTCGACGCGCTCCACGGTGGAGAAGCCCCGGTCCGGCGCCGGTTCGGCATCGCCGAACAGCGACGCCTGCCAGTCCATCGGCGGGGGAGCGGCGAGTCGGGCGGACACGACCCCACGCTAGCGCCTCCGGACGAACGTGTGTTCGTCGCTCGGAGGCGGCACCTCAGCCGAGGGCGCCGCTCTCGCGGAGCTTCGCGATGTCGTCGTCGCTCAGCGAGAGGAGGTCCCGGAGGACCTCGTCGGTGTGCTGGCCGGCCGTGGGGGCCTTCTCGGGCAGCGGGATGTCCAGATCGAGGTACTTGATGGGCGACGGCTGCTGCTCGGCACCGAGGCGCTCGGCCGGGATCCACTCGAAGCGGGCCTGGAACTGCGGGTCGTCCTTCAGGGTCTGCGGCGTGTTGACGTTGATGATCGGCACGTTGATCTCGAGGCCGAGGTCCACCCACGCCTGCGCCGGACGGGTGAGGAAGATCTCCTTGAGCTGCGTGCGCAGCTCGACGTTGCCCACGGCGTGGTCGGCGAACTTGGCGCCCGGGTTCTGCTCGAACAGCTCGTAGCGGTCGACGCCCTTGCAGAAGTTCTCCCAGAACTCCCGCTCGGAGGCCTGCAGGAGGACGAAGTTGCCGTCGGAGGCTTCGTAGAACTGGTAGCGGACGCCGTCGCGCATGCCGGCGGTGCCCGGCGCCCGGCGCACGTAGTTGTCCGAGGCGTTCCCGGTGACCTCGGACTCGGGTCGCTCGTAGGCCTTCCAGCTCTCGGAGCGGTACCAGTCCATGGCGGCGGCGGCGTCGGACTGGGCGATCTCGAGGCGGCAGCCCTCGCCGGTCGCCCGGGCCTTGATGACGCCGGCCAGCACGCCGAGCGCACCGAAGAGGGGCCCGGCGTGGATGCCCATCGACGGGTGCTCGGGGATGGCGGCGAAGCCCTCCTCGGTGATCTCGGGCTTCACCAGCCCGGCCCACACGTCGTAGGCGACGCCGTGGCTGGGGAGCTCGGCGTAGGGGCCGGTCATGCCGTAGCCCGAGATGGTGCAGAACACGATGGCCGGGTTGACCTCGCGGAGCTTGTCGTAGCCGAGGCCGCGGCGCTCGAGGCCGCCGGGCCGCATCGCCTCGATGACGACATCCGCGTCGCGCACCAGGTCGAGGTAGGTCTGCACGGCCTCGGGGGTGCGGAGGTCGAGGGTGATCGACTTCTTGCCGCGGTTGAGGTGGAGGTGCATCAGCGAGACGCCCTCGACGATGGGCCACGTCATCTGGCGGATGTAGTCGCCCGAAGGTGCTTCGACCTTGATGACCTCGGCGCCGAGGTCGGCGAGCTGGGTCGTGATGGCGGCGGGGCCGAGCATCGAGCTCTCGATGATGCGGACGCCTGCGAGCGGGCCGGTGCTGGAAGACATGGTGACCTCGGACGGTTCGAATCTGACGGTCCGTCAGATTAGCGCCCCATCCCCCTCGGGCTCACCTTCGGCCCGGTGAGCAGCCGGAGCGGGGGAGGGGTAGGTTGAAAACGAGAACACGTTCTTGTTTCGTCGCACATCCGTCTGCAGCCAGGGGGCCGCCATGGGCACGGTCGACTTCGACGTCTTCGACGCCGACAACCACTACTACGAGGCACCCGACGCCTTCACCCGTCACCTCGACCCGCGGATGCAGAAGCGAGCCATGCAGTGGGCGGAGGTCGATGGCAAGACGCGCCTGGTGGTCGCCGGGCGCATCAACCGGTTCATCCCGAACCCCCGGTTCGACCCGGTTGCGCGCCCCGGCTGCCTCGACGACCACTTCCGGGGAAAGGTCCCGGCCGACGACATCCGCGCCGCGTTCGGCGCCCTGGAGCCCATCAGCCCCGCCTACCGCGACCGCGACGCCCGCCTCGCGGTGATGGACGAGCAGGGGATCAGCGGCTGCTTCATGTTCCCCACGCTCGGCGTCGGCATGGAGGAGGCGCTCGTCGGTGACCCCGACGCCGCCCACGCCGCCTTCCGGGCCTTCAACCGCTGGGTCGAGGACGACTGGGGCCTCCACTTCCAGGACCGGATCTTCGGAGCGCCGTACCTGACCCTGCTCGATCCCGACCAGGCGCTCGATGAGGCCCGCTGGGCCGTCGAGCACGGTTGCCGCATCGTGGTGCTGCGCGCCGGTCCGATCATGCACCCCTCGGGCGGCCGCTCGCCGGGCGATCCGCTCTACGACCCGATGTGGCGGGTCCTCGCCGATGCCGGGGTGACCGTGGCGTACCACTCCGGCGAGGCCGGCTACGGCCGCTACGTCGTGGACTGGGGCGAGTCCGCCGAGTTCGAGGCCTTCCGGCGCACGCCTCTCTACGGGATCCTCACCTCGGACCGGGCCATCTCCGACACCATGGCGGCGCTCATCTGCCACGGCGTGTTCGACCGGTTCCCCTCGCTGCGGGTCGCCACCATCGAGAGCGGTTCGGAGTGGGTCCACCCGCTCGTCAAGAAGCTGGCCAAGGCCCACTCGATGACCCCCGGTGCCTTCGCCGTGGACCCGGTGGAGCGCCTGCGCACCAACGTGTGGGTCGCCCCCTACTACGAGGACGACATCCGCCACCTCGCCGACGCCATCGGCGCCGGCCACGTGCTGTTCGGCTCCGACTGGCCCCACGCCGAGGGCCTCGCCGACCCGAAGTCCTTCGTCGACGACCTCGCCGGCTTCACCGACGAAGAGATCCACCAGATCATGCGGACCAACGCAGAGGCGCTCAGCGTCCCTCCATCCTGACCTCGATGATCGCGGTGGCCTCGATGCGCGACATGGCGCCCGGGTAGGCAGCAACGGTGGCGACCAGCGCGGTCGAGATACCGTCGGTCGCATGGGCGACGACGTGTTCCCGGACCGGTCGATGGCGCTGCGCGACAAGCTCGCCTGGATGATCGAGACCACCGGGTGGCTGCTCGAGCCGGTGGGCGCCAACACCGCCACCGACCCACCGCTTCCCGGGTACGGGTACACGATCGGGTTCGAGCAGACGTTCGGGTTCCCCGAGATCGTGATCGTCGGCCTCAAGCCGGTGGCCGCCAAGGGGCTCGCCGGCCTGATGGCCGACCTGTTGCGCGGCGGCACCCAGATCCCCGTGGGCGAGCTGTTCCGGGGCCTGTACGACGGCGAGCAGCGGGCCGGGCTCATCCCGGTCGACCTCGAAGCCATGGGCGACCTGTTCGGGTCGGCCACCGCCTGGTACGGCGACGAGCCCTACCGGATGGTCCAGCTCGTGTGGCCGGACCGCACCGGCTGGCTGCCGTGGGAGCCCGGGTTCGACCCGGCCCTCGCTGGTGTCGAGCTGCTGCTGGGCGACGTCCCCGACGGCCTCTGAGCCGCCTCGGGCCCCCGCCCATCCCCGATGAGCGGCCCAGCAGTTTCTGACACACTGTCAGATGTGAACCAGGGGACCGTGTCGAGCACGTACAACTTCGCTGATCTGTGGGAGTCGATCTGGCCGCGGTGCGCCGAGCGGGTGGCGCTGGTGTGCGGTCCGCAGACCCGGACCTACGGGGAGCTCGCGGAGCGGGCGAACCGGTTGGCCAACCACCTGCGGGAGGCCGGCGTGGGGCCCGGCGACCGGGTCGGGCTGTTCCTGCGGAACGACGCGGCGTACCTGGAGTCGATGCTGGCGGCGTTCTCCCTGCGGGCCATCCCGGTGAACATGAACCACCGGTACACGGGCGCGGAGCTCGGGTACCTGATCGAGGACTCGGGCGCCCAGGCGCTGGTGGTGCACGAGACCCTGACCGGCGCGGTGGCCTCGGTGCCGGGTGGCATCGCCGCCATTCGATCCGTGCTGATCGTGTCGGACCCAGACCCGTCGTCGGTGTCGGGCGAGGTCGTCCCGCTCGACGAGGGCCTGGACTACGAGGTCGCCCTGGCGGCGGCGTCGCCCGAGCCGGTGGAGACCCACGGCCGCTCCGGGGACGACACCTACCTGATGTACACCGGCGGGACCACCGGCCGGCCGAAGGGCGTGGTGTGGCGTCAGGAGGATGCGTTCTTCGCCTGCATCGGCGGCGGCGATCCCATGCGCCTCGGCGGACCGATCGACTCGCCGGAGCAGCTGCCGGACCGCATGGTCGACGCCTTCAGCTACCTGCCGCTGGCGCCGCTGATGCACGCGGCGGCGCAGTGGACCACGTTCTCGTGGCTGCTGGCCGGCGGCAAGACCGTCTTGATGCCGGGTGCGCTCGACCCCGTGGCCGTGTGGGATGCCGTCGATGAGCACCAGGTCAACTCGCTCACGGTCGTGGGCGATGCCGTCGCCCGCCCGCTGGTGTCGGCGTGGGAGGCCAACCCCGGCCGCTGGCAGGCCGCCGGACTGTTCGCCATCTCGAACGGCGGGGCGCCGATGTCGTCGTCGCTGAAGGCGCGCTTGGGCGAGCTGTTCGAGGGCCGGGCCATCATCGACGGGTTCGGCTCGTCGGAGAGCGGCGTCCAGGGCTCGCAGCGCCTCACGGCGGGGGAGAACCCGTCGGGTCTCGCCCGGTTCGCCCCCGGCCCCACCACCGGGGTCTTCGACGAGGAGCTGCGCCCGGTCGAGCCGGGATCCGGGGTGATCGGGAAGGTGGCCAACGCTGGTCGCCTGCCGCTCGGGTACCTGAACGACCCGGAGAAGACGGCGTCCACGTTCATCGAGGTCGACGGCCAGCGCTACTGCTTCACCGGCGACCTGGCCACGGTGGAGGAGGACGGCACCATCCAGCTGCTGGGCCGCGGCTCGCAGTGCATCAACACCGGCGGCGAGAAGGTCTTCCCCGAGGAGGTCGAGTCGGCGCTCGTCGACCACAAGGCCGTCCTCGACGTGCTGGTGGTCGGCGTCCCCGACGAGCGCTGGGGGAGCGCGGTGGTCGCGGTCGTCGCTCCCGCCGACCCCGATGCGCCGCCGACCCTCGACGACGTGCGGGACCACCTGCGGGCCTCCCTCGCCGGGTACAAGCTGCCCAAGCACGTGGTGATCGTCCCGCAGGTCGAGCGCTCACCGGCTGGCAAGGCCGATTACCGCTGGGCCAAGGCCACCGCGGAGGTGGCCGTGGGAACCCGCACCTGAACGAGCCGGGAACCGGGGCGCCGGCCGGGTCGTCGCAACCGGCATGGACAACAACCTCACCCCCGGCAACCGGCCCCGCAAGGGGATCGCCGTCCTCCTCGCCGCCCTGGGCATGACGGCGGTCGTCGCAGCAGCGGCGGTGGTGGCCACGCCCGAGCAGGCCGAGGCCTCGGGCCTGAGGGCCTTCGGGTCGTGCCGGGACCTCTCGGCGTGGGGCGAGGATGCGTACAGGCAGCAGTTCGGCCCGGTCGGCGACGTCGGTCTGGCGTTCGACGGTGATGCACGGGTCACCGCCGGGGGTGCGGCCAGCGAGGCAGCGATGAGCGCCCCGGCCACCACAGGTGCGGCCAGCGAGCAGAGCGCGGACCAGGCGTCGTCGTCCGCCGCCGACGAGAAGGCGCTCGATGCCACCAACGTGGTGGTCGACGGCGTCGACGAGCTCGATCTGGTGGACCGCCTCGGCGGCGACCGGGTCCTGGTGGTCGCCGGGCAGAAGCTGGCGATCGTCGACCTCGGCGACGCCGACGTGTTGGCCACCCGCCCCGTGCCCTACGGCGCCGAGGTCACCTACGACCGTGAGGCGGGCCGGGCCTGGGTCGTGGGCCAGTCCGAGGACGGTGCCGCGGTGCAGGCGGCCCGGGTCGACGTCGGTGCGAGTTCGCTCGACAACGTCGGCACGTGGACCACGTCGGGGATGCTGGTCGACGCCCGCCGGGTCGGGGCCGACCTGTACCTGGTGGCCGCCGACGGCTTCACCGGTGCCCGCGGCGACCAAGTCCCGTTCGGCGGCGGCCCGGTGCCCTGCGACGAGGTGCTGCACCCGACCCAGACCTCGGATCCGACCGCCTCGCTCATCGTGCGCCTGCCGGTGACCGGCGAGCTCCAGCCGACCCACGCCACCGAGGTGGTGGGGTCCGGCCAGCTCGTCGCCGTCACGGACGACGCCGCCTACCTCGCCACCCCGCAGTGGGGCGACCAGGGGTCGACCACGGCGATCCACCGCTTCGACCTCGGCGATCTGGAGCACACCGGCTCGGGTTCGGTGCCCGGATCGCTGCTGAACGACTTCTCGATGTCCGAGCACGACGGCCACCTCCGGGTCGCCATCACGGCTGACGGCCCCGGCGTGGAGGGATTCGGCGGTCGGCCCGTCCCGATCGACGACGTCGTGATCGAGGAGCAGGTGAGCGACGGCGACTCGGGCACCTCGGCGCCGGTGGGCACCGACGGCTCGCCCGGTGCTGACTTCGCCGAGGAGCCGACCGGCACCGTCGAGCCGGTTCCGGCGATCGTCCCCGCCGACGCCGTGCCCGACACGACCGTCCCAGGCGAGGCCACCACCACGACCGAGCCGGCGCCCGCCACCACCACGAGCACATCCACCACCAGCACCTCGACCAGCACGTCGACCTCGACGAGCACGAGCACGAGCACGAGCACGACGACCACCACCGCCCAGCCCACCGGCACCACCATCCCCGGCCCGGGCCCGGACGACCCGCTGAACAAGGTCGTGGTGCTCGACACCGAGGGGAACCTCGACGTGGTCGGCTCGACGCCGTGGTTCGGGCTGCCGGGCGAGACGCTGTACGGCATCCGCTTCGACGGCGCCACCGCCTACGCCGTCACCTTCCTCCAGACGGACCCGTTCTACGTGCTCGACCTGGCAGACCCGACGGACCCGAAGGTGGCCGGCGAGGTGAAGCTCCCGGGCTTCAGCGGCTACCTCCACCCGATCGGCCGGGACCGGGTCGTCGGCTTCGGGCCCGGTGCGAGCGGGCAGCAGGTGGCCAAGCTGTTCGACGTGTCGGACCCGGCGGCACCGAAGGTGGTCGATGAGCTGACCCTCGGCGATGACTCCCCGGTGGTCTCGGACCACCACGCGTTCGTGAGCCTCGGCGAGCGCCGCTTCGCCGTCCCGGTCACCTCGTGGCAGGCGATGACCACCGAGTGCGTGATCCCGCCATCAGGCGGCGCCAACGTCGATTACGCATGCCAGCCCAGCAACCCGAACACCGGGAGCCAGGTCGTGGAGATCGAGGTCGACGGCAGCACCCTGCGGGAGGTCAGCCGGGTCACCGTCCAGATGCCGGAGCAGGCGTCTCGGGTGCTCCGCACCGATGGCGGGTGGGCCGTGCTCGGCGGCAGCTCGATGGCCTTCGTCGATGATGAGGGCCGCATCGGAGCGGTCATCACCATCTGATCCGACGGCTGCACCGTTCGGCCGTGCGGTCGGGCGGTGCGGTCAGGCGGTGCGGCCCACCGGCTCGGTCGGGGTGAAGCGCACGGGCATGTGCTCGTACCCGCTCACGAAGTTGGCGGCGCGGTAGCCGGGCTCGGCGCCGCCCACCAGCTCCAGGTCGGGCAGCCGGTCGAGGAGCTCCTCGAACATCACCGTCAGCTCGAGGCGGGCGAGGCTGTTGCCGAGGCAGAAGTGGGTGCCGAAGCCGAAGGCCACGTGATCGTTCGGGGTGCGGCCCACGTCGAAGCGGAACGGATCCTCGAACACGTCCTCGTCGCGGTTGGCTGACGGGTACAGGAGCAACACGTTGTCGCCCTCCCGGATCTGCTGCCCGTTCACGACCACGTCGGCGGTGGCGGTGCGGTTCATGTTCTTGATGGGGCTCACCCAGCGCAGCATCTCCTCGAGCGCGCTGGGGAGCAGCTCGCGGTCGCCCTGGAGGCGGTCCCACTGATCCCGGTTGGCCAGCAGCTGGTACGCACCGCCGGAGATGACGTGGCGGGTGGTCTCGTCGCCCCCGATCAAGATGAGCAGGGACTCGTCGATGATGGCCTGGTGGTCGAGGCGGTCGCCGTCGACCTCGGCGTGGCACAGGACGCTCATCAGATCGTCCTTGGGGTCCGCGGTGCGGTCGGCGATGACCCGTTCGGCGTACTCGGTGTACCCGATGAAGGCGAGCGTGGCCGGCTCGAGGGCGTCGGGGTCACCGGTCAGAGCGGAGAGCATGGCGTCGCTCCACTCGAGGAGCTGCTCGCGGTCCTCGGGGAGGACGCCCAGGTCGTTGCCGATCATGATCAGGGGCAGCCAGGCGGCGATGTCGGTGACGAAGTCGCACTCGCCGCGCTCGCACACGGCGTCGATGATGTCGCGGCACGCGGCACGGACCTCGCCCTCGCGCTCGCGGACCCGGCGGGGCGTGTAGCCCTTGTTCACCAGCTTCCGGCGGCGGAAGTGCTCCGGGTCGTCCATGTCGATCATCATCTGGAGCGGATCGGCGTCGGCCCGGATGCCCTGGGCGTTGGAGAAGGTGACCGGGTCCTTCGAGATCGACTTGAGGTCGGCGTAGCGCGTGATGCCCCATGCGTGCCCGTCCCAGTAGACCGGCGCGTTGGCCCGCATCCATGCGAAATCGTCGTGGGGGTTGCGGCCCCAGAACGCACCGCTGATGAAGTCGATGTCGCTGCGGGTGGGGTGGTCGGGCACGCGATGCCTCCGGGATCTGACGGGTCGTCATATTGTGGCGGCTGTGACCGTATCGGCAAGCGACGCACCGCAGATCGATCCGGACGTCGCGGAGGTGACGGGTGGACCGCCCATCCCGCTCGGGCGCCGGGTGGAGCTGCCGGGCCGGGGCACCACGTTCATCCGCGAGGTCGCGGGCCCCCCGGGTGCGCCCACCGTCCTGCTGCTCCACGGATTGATCGCGAGCGGTGGGCTCAACTGGTTCCAGGCGTTCGAGCCGCTGTCGGAGCACTTCCGGGTGATCGCCATCGACCACCGCGGCCACGGCCGCGGCATCCGGGCGTGGAGCCGGTTCCGCCTGGCCGACTGCGCCGACGACGCCGCCGCGCTGCTCGACGTGCTGGGCATCGATGCGGCCATCGCCGTCGGCTACTCGATGGGTGGTCCCATCGCCCAGCTGCTGTGGCACCGGCACCCCGAGAAGGTCGCCGGCCTCGTGCTGTGCGCCACCTCGAACCGCTTCGTCCCCGGCGTGCGGGAGCGGCTGGCGTTCGTCACGGCCGTGTCGGCCGTGGCCGGGTCCACCCGCGTCGGCCAGCTCGCCTCACGAGTGCCGATCGCCCTGTGGCAGAAGCAGATCCCCCAGGCGGTCAAGGCCCGGCCCGACAGCATGCGCCGCTGGGCCGGTGCGGAGTTCCGCCGCCACGACACCCGCCTGGTGACCGAGGCGCTGGCCGCCACCTGCAACTTCGACAGCCGCACCTGGCTGAACCCGGTCGACGTCCCCACCACGCTGGTGGTCACCACCAAGGACCGCGCCGTCCCGCCCCAGGAGCAGCTCCGGCTCCTCCTCGCGATCCCCACCGCCGAGGTGCACCTCCACGACGAGGGCCACACCTGGTGCGCCAAGCCCAGCTTCGGTCGGGCGATGACCGACGCCTGCCTGACCGTCACCGGATCCAGGTAGCCCCCGAGCCAGCCCCCGAGCCGGACGGCCGAGCCGTCACGGGGCCCAGGGGACGGCGGCGTCGGTGTCGAGGCCGTAGTGGGCGATGGCCTCGGCCACCTTGCCCCGCTTGACCTGGCCGTCCTCGGCCAGGGCGTGCAGGACCGCGACCACGATGTGGCCGGCGTCGACCTCGAAGAACCGGCGCAGCGCCTCCCGGGTGTCCGAACGGCCGAAGCCGTCGGTGCCGAGCGACGTGTAGGACCGGTCGGCCGGCACCCAGCGGGCGATCTGGTCGGGGACCGCGCGCATGAAGTCGGTGGTGGCCACGATCGGCCCGGCCGACGACGCCAGCAAGGTGGTCACCCGGGGCGTGCGGGCCTTCTGCTGCGGGTGGAGGCGGTTCCACCGCTCCACCTCCAGCGCCTCCTCGCGGAGCCGCTTGTAGGACGTTGCGCTCCACAGCTCGGCGGCGACGCCCCACCGGGATTCCAGCTCGGCCGCGGCCTCGCGGACCGAGCCCTGGGCCGGACCGGAGAACAACAGCGTGGCCTGCGGGAGGGCGGTCGCCTCGGGGGCGGCCTGCCAGCGGTACAGCCCCTCGATGATCCCCTCGACGATGCCGGGGGTGTCGGGCCGGGCGGGCATCACGTAGTTCTCGTTGTGGAGGGTCAGGTAGTAGAAGACGTCCTCCGGCTCGGGCCCGTACATGCGCAGAATGCCGTGGCGGATGACCTCGGCGGTCTCGTAGGCGAACGCCGGGTCGTAGGCCTCGCAGGTGGGCACCGTCGAGGCCAGGACGTGCGAGTGGCCGTCCTGGTGCTGGAGGCCCTCCCCGAGCAGCGTGGTGCGACCGGCGGTGGCGCCCAGCAGGAAGCCGCGGGCGCGGGCGTCGGCGGCGGCCCAGATGAGATCGCCCACCCGCTGGAACCCGAACATCGAATAGAAGATGAAGAACGGGACCATCGGCACGCCGTGGGTGGCGTACGACGTGGCCGCTGCGGTCCACGACGCCATCGAGCCCGCTTCGGTGATGCCCTCCTCGAGCAGCTGGCCGTCGATGGACTCGTGGTAGCTGAGCAGGAGCTTGTGGTCCACGGGCTCGTACTTCTGGCCCTCCGACGCGTAGATGCCGAACTCCTTGAACAGGGAGTCCATGCCGAAGGTCCGGGCCTCGTCGGGGATGATCGGCACGATGCGGGAGCCGAAGCCGGGGTCGCGGGCGAAGGCGCGCAGCATCCGGGTGAAGGCGGTGGTGGTGGACGCCGCCTTCTTGCCCGAACCGCCCCGGAACTCGTCGAACACGGAGTCGGCCGGGAGGGTGAGCGGCCGGGTGGTCCGCACCTGGCGCTTGGGCAGCGACCCGCCGAGCGCCCGCCGGCGGCCGATCAGGTACTCGTGGGCCGGCGACCCGTCGGCGGGCCGGTAGTAGGGCGGTTCCTGGCCGTCGGCGAGCGCCTCTTCGGGGATCTCCTCCTCCAGGTGGAGGCGGAGGCGCAGGTCCCGCAGCTGCTTGTTCGACAGCTTCTTGATCTGGTGGGTGGCGTTGCGGCCCTCGACGTCGGCGCCCAGCGTCCAGCCCTTCACGGTCTTGGCCAAGATGACCGTGGGCGCGCCGCGCAGCTCGGTGGCGGCCTTGTAGGCGGCGTAGAGCTTGCGGTAGTCGTGACCGCCGCGGGGCAGCCAGCGCAGCTCCTCGTCGGACAGGTGCTCGACCATCTTGCGGAGCCGGAGGTCGGGGCCGAAGAAGTGCTCGCGGATGTACGCGCCGTCCTCGACGGTGAAGCGCTGGAACTCCCCGTCGACCGTCTCGTTCATCTTGCGGACGAGGAGGCCGTCGTGGTCGTTCTCGATGAGCTCGTCCCAGGCGGAGCCCCACACGACCTTGATGACGTTCCAGCCGGCGCCCCGGAACACGCCCTCGAGCTCCTGGATGACCTTGCCGTTGCCGCGCACCGGACCGTCCAGGCGCTGGAGGTTGCAGTTGATGACCCACGTGAGGTTGTCGAGCCGCTCCCGGCCGGCCAGCGCGATGGAGCCGAGCGTCTCGGGCTCGTCGCACTCGCCGTCGCCGACGAACGCCCACACCCGGTTGGCCGACGTGTCCTCCAGCTGGCGGTGGTGGAGGTACCGGTTGAACCGGGCCTGGTAGATCGAGTTGATGGGCCCGAGGCCCATCGACACCGTGGGGAACTCCCAGAACCCGGGCATGAGGCGGGGGTGCGGGTAGCTCGACAGGCCCTTGCCGCCGATCTCGCGCCGGAAGTTGTCCAGCTCCGCCTCGCTCAGCCGGCCCTCGAGGAAGGCGCGGGCGTAGATGCCGGGCGCGGCGTGGCCCTGGATGTAGATCGAGTCGCCGTTGTTGCCGTCGTCCTTGCCCCGCCAGAAGTGGTTGAACCCCACGTCGTAGAGCGACGCCGACGAGGCGAACGAGGCGAGGTGGCCGCCGATGCCGTCGGCGGCCTTGTTGGCCTTCACCACCATGACGGCGGCGTTCCAGCGGATGAACGCCCGGATCCGCCGCTCCAGATCGAGGTCGCCGGGGAACCAGTACCGGGCCTGCTCGTCGACCAGCGGGATGGTGTTGATGTACGGCGTCTGCACGAGGTGGGCGACCTGGAGCCCGATGTCGTCGCAGTGGGCGAGGAGCCGGTGGATCAGGTACTCCGCCCGCCCCGGCCCGTGCTGCGAGGCCACCGCATCGAGCGAGTCGAGCCATTCGCGCGTCTCGTTGGGGTCCGCGTCGTACAGCTGGTCGACAAAGCCATCATCGATGCCCATGGCGACCACTGTGCCCCGGTCGCGGGGTGTTTGCACCCGAGTTCCGGCGGCTTCACCCATGGTCTTCATGCAGGTGAGGCATGCTGGGCCGCATGGGTGACGAGCGGCTGCGGGTGTACACGGACGGGGCGTGCAGCGGGAACCCGGGGCCCGGGGGATGGGCGTGGGCGTCGTCCGCAGACCACTTCGACAGCGGCGGCGACCCGGCCACCACGAACAACAAGATGGAGCTGATGGCCGTGCTCCGGGCGATCGAGTCGAACCCCGGTCCGCTCACGGTCGTCATGGACTCCACGTACGTGAAGGACGGCCTGGAGAAGTGGTCCATCAACTGGATCAGGAACGGCTGGATGACCAAGTCGAAGGAGCCGGTCAAGAACCGGGAGATCTGGGAGCCGCTGATCGCCGCCCGCGATGCTCGGCGCCAGGAGATCTCGTTCGAGTGGGTCAAGGGGCACTCGGGTGACCGCATGAACGACCTCGTCGACGAGCTCGCGGTCGTGCAGCGCGACCTGTTCCGGGCCTCCATCGGAGGGACCGTCGCCGGCGCGCCGGGTGGCGGCGGCAAGCTCACCGACCTGCCGGCGGAGGAGCAGCGCGCCGAGCGCCGCGCCCGCGACGGCCGCATCCCGGCGGGCCACCTGCTGCTGGTCATGGGGCTCACGCCCGACGGGCTGGGCGGGTGGGACCCGAACCCCACCACCGACAAGGTGCGCGCCGAGCTGCGCCAGATCATCGAGGCTCAGGCCGCGTTCACCCCGGACCTGAAGGTGCTCACCGGGCTCCGCCCCGGCGCCGAGCTCCTCGGTGCGGAGGCCGCCATCGCCGCGGGCGTCCCGTACGTGGCGGTCCTCGGCTTCCCCGACCAGGACCGCCACCTCAAGCCGCCGTCGAAGGCCCGCTTCGCCGACCTGGTCAGCCGGGCCGACACCGTGGTCCGGCTGGAGAAGAAGAGCCCGAGAGACAAAGACGACTTCATCAAGGCCATGCGCCGCCGTGACGTGTGGCTCTCCACCGCCGCCGATGAGGCGCTGCTGGTGTGGGACGAGGTGGACAACCGGCTCGATCGCCTCCACGCCGACCTGGACGCCCGCCTCGGCGCCCAGCTCGTCGTCCTCCATCCCTGAGCTCCGGCGGCCCTGAGTAGCGTCAGCGCCATGCGCATCGGGGTCGACACCGGGGGCACGTTCACCGATGTGGTGGCCGTCGACGGCACCATCGCCAAGGTCCCGTCGACGCCGGCCGACCCGGGCGAGGCGGTCCGCGTCGGTGCCGCCGCCGTACTGCCCGACGGCGCGGTCCGGCCGGCGTCGCTCGCCCACGGCACCACGGTCGCCACCAACGCCCTGCTCGAGCGCCGGGGCGGCCGGGTGGCGCTGGTGACGACCGAGGGCTTCGCCGATGTCATCGAGATCGCCCGCCAGGACCGCCCGTCGCTCTACGACCCCTGGGACGACCGGCCCGAGCCGTTGGTCGCCCGACGGGACCGCCTCGAGGTCGGCGGGCGGCTTGGGCCCGCCGGGGTGGAGCTGGCACCGCTGGACCCGGCCGACGTGCCCGACGTCCCGGACGGCGTCGATGCGGTCGCCGTGTGCCTCCTGCACAGCGACCTGAACGACGCGCACGAGCGGGTGGTGGAGGCCGAGCTGCTCCGACGGGGGTGCGACGTGTCGGTGTCGGCTGACGTGTCGCCGGAGTTCCGCGAGTACGAGCGGACCGTCACCACGGTCGCCAACGCCTACCTGCGGCCCCGCTGCCGGGCGTACCTGGAAGGGCTCGAGGGAGCCGCCGACGAGGTGCTCGTGATGACCTCGGCCGGCGGGCTGGCGTCGGTCGAGCGCGGTGCCGCCCTGCCCGTCAGCCTGCTGCTGTCGGGCCCGGCCGGTGGCGTGCTGGCGGCCGCCGCTGCAGCGGCCGCGGCCGGCTTCCCCGACGTGGTCACGTTCGACATGGGCGGGACGAGCACCGACGTGTGCCTGGTCCAGGGGGGCGTCCCGGCGCCGGCGGGGGAGCGCACCGTCGGAGGCTTCCCGATCCGGATGCCGTCGCTCGACGTGCACACGATCGGGGCCGGGGGTGGGTCCATCGCCGCGGTCGACGCCGGCGGGGCCCTCCAGGTGGGCCCCCGGAGCGCCGGGGCCCGGCCGGGCCCCGCCTGCTACGGCTGGGGTGGCGAGGAGCCCACGGTCACCGACGCCAACCTCGTGGCCGGCCGTCTCGACGTCGGTGCGGAGCTGCCCGGCATCGGCCGGCTCGACCGGGCGGCCGCAGCGCGCGCCCTGGCCCGGGCGGGCGTGGAGGCGGCCGACGTGCTCACCGTGGTCGACGCCGCCATGGAGGAGGCGGTGCGAGCGGTGTCGGTGGCCCGCGGCGTCGATCCGGCCGGGTTGGCCCTCGTCGCCTTCGGCGGCGCCGGGCCGCTCCACGCCTGCGCCATCGCCGATGCGCTGGGCATGGCCGCCGTGGTGGTCCCGGCCCGGGCGGGCGTGCTCTCCGCCCTCGGGTGCCTGGCCGCGCCGCGCCAGAACGACGTCGTGCGCAGCTGGCCCCACGGTGCCGACCGCTCGGGGCTCGACGACGCCCTCGCCGAGCTGGCGGCCGAGGCCGGCGCCGCGCTGCCCGGGGCCGAGGTGACCACCGCGGTCGAGTGCCGCTACGCGGGCCAGAGCCACGAGCTGCGGGTGGCCTCGGTGGCCGATTTCGCTGCTGCCCACGAGCAGCGCAACGGCTACGCCCGACCTGACGCGGCGGTCGAGGTGGTGGCGCTGCGGGCCACCGCCCGGCTGGCGTCCGGGGTCTCGATGAGGGAGCTGCCGCCCGTGGAGCGCGCTTCGGCCTCGGGCCCGACAGTGGTGGCCGAGGCCGACTGCACGATCTGGATCCCCGCCGGCTGGCAGGCCCGGCCCCACGAGCGCGGTGCCCTCGTCCTCACCCGGGTCCCGTCGTGAGCCCATCGGGCCCGCTCGGGCCCGCCCAGCTCGCCGTGCTCATCGCCCGGCTCACCGGCGTCGCCCACGAGATGGGCGAGGTGCTGCGGCGCGCCGCCTTCAGCCCCAACATCAAGGAGCGGGCGGACTGCTCGGCCGCCCTGTTCACCGTCGACGGCACGCTCCTGGTCCAGGCCGAGCACATCCCGGTCCACCTCGGTTCCATGCCGGCGTCGGTGGCTGCGGCCATCGAGGCGTTCGGCCACCGGATCGGTCCCGCCGACCAGGTCATCCTCAACGACCCGTTCGCCGGGGGCACCCACCTGAACGACGTCACGGTGGTGGCCCCCGTCTTCGCCGACGGCGCGGTCGTGGGCTGGGTGGCGAACCGGGCCCACCACGCCGACCTCGGCGGGACGGCCCCGGGGTCGATGCCCGCCGACGCCGTCCACATCGACGAGGAGGGCCTCCGCATGGCGCCGATGCTCCTCACCGACGAAGTCGCGGCGGCCATGGCCGCCGCGAGCCGCACACCCGAGGAGCGGGCGGGGGACCTCGACGCCCAGATCGGCGCCAACCGCCTCGGCGCAACGCGCTTCGCCCAGCTGGGCACCGACGGCGTCGACGAGGTGGTGGCGTACGGCGAGCGCCGGATGCGGGCGGCTCTGGCCGACCTGCCCGACGGCACCTGGAGCTTCACCGACGTGATCGACAGCTTCGGCCCGGCCGAGCACCAGCAGATCCCGACGACGATCACGCTGACGCTCACCATCGACGGCGAGCGCGCCACGTTCGACTTCACCGGCACCGACCCGCAGCGCGAGGGGAACGTCAACGCGGTCGAGGCGGTCACCGTGAGCGCGGTGTCCTGGGCCCTGCGCTCGGTGCTGGACCCGACGATCCCCGCCAACGGCGGAGCCCTCCGCACCATCGAGGTGGTCGCTCCGGCGGGATCGGTCGTCGCGGCCGAGTACCCGGCGGCCGTCGGTGCCGGGAACGTCGAGGTCAGCCAGCGGGTCGCCGATGTCTGCCTCGGTGCCCTGGCCCAGGTGGTGCCCGACCGGGTGCCGGCCGCACCCCAGGGCACCATGAACAACCTGCTCCTCGGCGGTGACGGCTGGGTCTCCTACGAGACCGTCGCCGGAGGGCAGGGCGGTCGGCCGCCGAGGCCCGGCTCGGGCGGTCACCCGGTCCCAGGGATGAGCGGCGTGCACACCGCCATGACCAACACCCGCAACACCCCGGTCGAGGCGTTCGAGCGGGCGTTCGCCGTGCGGGTGCTGCGCTACCGCCTCCGCCGCGGCAGCGGGGGTGCGGGTGCCGCTCCGGGTGGCGAGGGCATCGAACGCGACCTCCAGGTCCTCGAACCGGTGACGCTGTCGCTCATCACCGAGCGCCGCGTGTCCCAGCCGTGGGGCCTCGGCGGCGGCGGTGCCGGCGCAGTCGGTGAGAACTGGCTGCTGCCGTCGGGCGAGGAGGTCAGGGCCGAGCGCCTCCCCGACAAGTGCACCCTCGACCTGCAGGCGGGCGACGTGATCCGCATGCTCACCCCTGGCGGCGGAGGCTGGGGACGCGCGTGACCTGACGCCCCTCTGACGGGCCGATCGCGGGCGGGTACCGGACCGGCGACCGGCGTGGGAACATCGGGGCATGGACCGTTCCGTCAGCTGCCGCTTCGATGCCACGATCGACGGGACCGCGGACATCGTGCTGTCGGTCGCGGTGGCGGCCGACGCATCGGTGGCCACCGAGGACCTGACCGTCACGGTCGACGGCGGCCCCGTCGAGGTGCAGGAGGTCATCGACCAGCACGGGACCCGGCTCCACGTCGGTCGGGCTCTCGGCCCGGGGCGCCTCGACGTCGCCTACTCGGCCTCGATCGGCGGGACGGCGGCCGAGATGGCGATCGACGACGTGGACCTCATCCGCTACACCCGGCCCAGCCGGTACTGCGAGTCCGATCGGCTGGCGCCGTTCGCCCGGGCCGAGTTCGGAAGCCTCCGGGGCCAGGAACTGCTCGACGCCGTGTCCAGCTGGGTGGGGATGCGCCTCGTCTACATCACCGGGTCGAGCCGGCCGACCGACGGTGCGGTGGCCACGCTGCTCGCCGGCCAGGGCGTCTGCCGGGACTACGCCCACCTCGTGGTGGCGATCCTGCGGGCGTGCGACCATCCCGCCCGCCTCGCGTCGGTCTACGCGCCGGGCCTCCAGCCCATGGACTTCCACGCCGTCGCCGAGGCCTACGTGGACGGGCGCTGGGAGGTCGTCGACGCCACCTGCCTGGCGCCGCGCACGTCGATGGTCCGCATCGCCACCGGACGCGACGCCGCCGACACCGCGTTCCTCACCTCCACCGGGGACCGGGTCGACATGGGCTGGCTCGAGGTCCTGGCCATCACCGACGGCCCGCTCCCCGACGACGACATGACCCAGCGGGTCCAGCTGGGCTGACCGCCTCGATCAGGTGATGAAGACCGGGACCCCGAGGGGCAGCTGGAGGTCCACCAGCTCCTGGATGTCACCGTTGTCCAGGCGCACGCAGCCGTGCGACACCGCCTGGCCGATGAGCTCCGGGCGGTTGGTGCCGTGGATGCCCACCTGGCCGTCGCCGCCTCCGAACTCGCTCAGCGTGTCCGAGTGCATCGCCAGGCCGAAGGCGTAGGGCCCGTAGGAGCCGCCGGGCTCCGTGTTCTCGATGAGCTCGGTGACGTACGTGCCGTTCACCGGGGTGGGGTTCTCCTCCGTGCCGATGGCGATCTCGGTGGTGAACACGCCGACGCCGTCCTTCTCGACCCGCAGGTTCCGGCCGCGGAGGTCGACGAAGATCCGGAACGGGGTCTTGGTGACGTCGACCGACGCCTCGGGCACCCAGCCGGTGGAGGCGTTGGGCCGGTCGCGCAACGCGACCTCGTACCAGCCGGGGTGCTCGCGGGTGGCGCCGGGCGTGGCGTCGCCGACGATGGCGAACGTGGTGGGTGCCCCGGCCTCGGTCTTGGCGCCGACCTCGATCGCCTTCGCCGACGTGGCGGGCTCGGCGTAGACCTCAGGCTCGCCCTTGGGCGTGGCGATCCAGCCGAGCAGGTCCTCGGGCCCGAGCGTGAGCACGGCGGGCTCGGCGGGGGCCGCCGTGGAGGTGGTGGGCAGCGCCGTGGTGGTGGCCTCGGGCACCGACGGCGGGAGCGACCCCAGCGACGCCCGGTCCCCCGAGCACGACCCGAGGAGGGCGACCGCGGCGACGATGGCGACCACCACGCCGACCACGGGTGCGGCGCCCTTGGCGGTGCGGCGGACCCGGGGATCGATCGTCGGTGGCACGGGGTGCGATCGTACTCGGCGCCTGCCGCCGCCGGTCCCCGCCCCGGAGGCCAGCGCTCCGGAGCCCGGTCGATTCCGTGACTTGACCGACCAGTCAATACAGTTCTCCTGCATGGAGATCAACGGCATCAGCGCAATCGTCACGGGTGGGGCATCGGGCCTCGGAGAGGCCACCGCCCGCCACCTCGCCTCCCTCGGGGCCAAGGTCGTGGTCGCAGACCTCGACCGCCAGCAGGAGAAGGGCGAGGCCCTCGCGAAGGAGATCGGCGGCGTGTTCGTGGCCACCGACGTCACCAGCACCGAGCAGATCATCGCCGCGGTCGAGGCCGCCAAGGACCTGGGGCCGCTCAAGGCCCTGGTCAACTGCGCCGGCATCGGGTGGGCCACCCGCACCATCGGCAAGGACGGCGAGTACGCCTCCGCCCACGACCTCGACATCTTCAAGAAGGTCGTCGAGATCAACCTGATCGGCACGTTCGACTGCATCCGCATCGCCGCCACCGCGATGTCGCAGAACGAGCCCGACGAGCACGGTGAGCGCGGCGCGATCGTGAACACCGCCTCCGTCGCAGCGGAGGACGGCCAGATCGGCCAGGCCTCGTACTCGGCCTCCAAGGGCGGCGTCGTCGGCATGACCCTTCCCGTGGCCCGCGACCTCTCGGCGGTCGGCATCCGGGTCAACACCATCCTCCCCGGCCTGATCGACACCCCGATCTACGGCGAGGGCGAGGCCTCGGAGCAGTTCAAGGCCCGCCTCGAGGTCGGTGTGCTGTTCCCGAAGCGCCTCGGGCAGCCCGAGGAGTTCGCCAGCCTCGCCGCCGAGCTGCTCTCGAACAGCTACATGAACGCCGAGTCGATCCGCATCGACGGCGGCATCCGGATGCAGCCCAAGTGATCTGACCGACCGGGTCGGCGCTGCCCTCGGGCAGCGCCGTCACGCGGTCCGCTGACCGGAGATCGACCGCCCGAGCCGCACGGCCGGGCGGTCGTTCGCGTCCGGGCCCCGGCGCCGGCCGACGACCCACACGGGGACGTCGGCCATCGCCAGCAGCTCGGTGTCACCGCTGGAGTTGCCGTAGGCCCACATGATCTCGGGGGTGTCGTCGCCGATCCACCGTCGCAGTCGCACCGCCTTCTCCTCGCCGCGCACGTTGGGGCCGGTCATCTCGCCGGTGAGGTGGCCGTCGGAGCCGATCTGCATCTCGACCGCGATCACGTGGTCGAACCCGAACGCGGCGGCGAACGGGGTCAGGTAGGTGGCGAGCGAGGCGGAGACGATGACCAGCTCGTGACCGGCGTCGCGGTGCCACCGGACCTGCTCGACCATCTCGGGGCGCAGCTTGGCGCCCAGCGTGGTGGCGTACTGCTGGCCCCTCGCTTGGAGCCAGGCGTCCGAACGGCCGCGGAACAGCTCGCGCAGCAGCGCGGCCTTGGTGGCGTCGCGGTGGTGGACCTCCGCCTCGAGCCGTCCGGCGCGGGCCCGGACGGCGACGGGGGCGATGCGCCCGACGGTCCGGCTGAAGGTGTTCGGGCCGGTCGCCCGGGCCAGGAAGGGCAGCAGCGTGTCCCGGCGGGTGAGGGTGCCGTCGAAGTCGAAGGCGGCGATGCGGCGACCAGACATGGTCCGGCAACCCTAGGAGCCGGATCGGGGAGGGATGGGAATCCCCCGTCGTCCCCTCAGCGGGACCCGAGCACCGCGGCCAGCGCCGGGCCGAGATCGGGGTGGTCGAACGCGAAGCCGGCCTCCTGGAGGGCGTTCGGGGTGACCCGGGCCGACGAGAAGAGCAGGGACTCCACCAGGCCGCCGATGCCGAAGGGCGCCTTGCGGGCGAACCCGGGGATCGTGAGGAACGTCGGCCGGTGGAGCGCCTCGCCCACCGCATCGGTGAACTGGGCGTTGGTGACCGGCTGGGGGGCGGTCAGGTTCACCGGTCCCGCCACGGCGGCCTGCTCGAGCGCGAAGCGGATGGCGCGCACCTCGTCCTGCAGCGTGATCCACGACATCCACTGGCTCCCGTTCCCGGCCTTGGCCCCGGCGCCCAGCTTGAACGCGGGGAGCTGCTTGGCCAGCGCACCGCCCTTGGCGTCGAGGACGATGCCGGTGCGGATGTGGACCGTGCGGATCCCGGCCTCCTCGGCGGGCGCGGTGGCGCCCTCCCAGTCGAGGCAGACGTGGGCGAGGAAGTCGTCGCCCGGCGCCGAGGCCTCGGTGAGGACCTCGTCGCCGCGGTCGCCGTAGAACCCGATGGCCGATCCGCTGATCAGCACCGACGGCGGCCGCTCGAGCCCGGCGAGGGTCCGGGCCAACAGGCGGGTGCCCTGCTCCCGGCTGGCGCGGATCCGCTCGCGCTGCTTGTCGGTCCACGGCCCCGAGGCGATGCCCTCGCCTGCCAGGTGCACCACGCCGTCGAGACCCTCGAGCCCGCCCGGCTCGATCGCCCCCGTCGTGGGATCCCACCGGACCGAGCCCGGTTCGGAGCCCGACCGGACCACGGGGACGACCCGGTGCCCGTCGGATCGGAGCGACGCGGCCAGCGCCCGTCCGATGAAGCCGGTGCTGCCCGTGATCGCGATGTCCATGGTCACCTTGTACCCGCGTCGAGCGGGGTCAGAACGCGATGGTGCCCCGGCCGGAGCCGGGGCACCATCGCAGATCGGGTGGCGCCGGAGCGCCGGGGTTCAGGCCTGCGCCTGGTGGCGACGGCTGCGGGTGGCGATCAAGATGATGCCGCCCACGGTGATCAGGCCGGCGCCGGCGAGGCCGAGGCCGTTGAGATCCGAACCGGTGCGGACGATCGGCCCGGATGACCCGGTCGACCCGGTCCCCGGCGTCGTGGTCGCTGTGGTGGAGTCGACCACATCGATGAACGCGGAGAACACGACACCGTCGTTGCACTCGGCCTTGACCTCGTAGGTGCCCACCGGGGTGCCCACCGGGACCGTGAAGGTGAAGGTGAACTCACCGTTCTCGTCGGAGGTGATCGTGGTCTCGAAGATCACGTCGCCGACGGCCTTCTGCGCCGCACCTTCGACCATGGTGATGGTCACCGGAGCGTTCGGGCTGCAGCCCTTGCCGGAGACGGTGACGGAGCCACCGGCCACGACCGTCCCAGGGCTCACGTTGAACGGGTATTGGGCCGCAGCGGGGGCAGCGGCAAGAGCGATCAGCAGCGTCGCACCAATCAGCATCCTGCGAAACATTCGGGGTTCCTCTCCCTCTGAGCGTCGTCAACCGGTGTGGCTGACGGCATACCCAAACCTCGGTCTGGGTGGAACGCTAGCTCATCATCGGCACCTGGCGACAGATGTTGATGCCCAATTGATCCGGACGAACCACCAGAGACGGCGCTGATCAGTGCTGGACGGGCACGCGGAACCGGGTCGGAGCCACCAGGGGCTCGTCGTCGACGAGCCGCTTCTCCTTGGCTCCGGAACCCCGGATGGTGCCCCGGCTGACCGTCAGGGTGCTGGCGAACCGGTCCGGGTTCGCCACCGGCTGCGGGAGGATCACCAGCTGGTAGCCGTGGGTGAGGTCGACGGCGCCGACCAGCTTCATCGTGACCGTGACCGAGCCGCCGGGCGGGATCTCGAGCAGGGGCGTGTCCCAGGCGTTCAGGCCGCGCTCCGAGCCGGGGCCGAGCGTGACCTGCTCGCCGTCGATGGTGGCCTCGGTGACCTGGTGGGGCGTGAACACGGAGAGGGCGGCGAGGTTGGTGCCGAGCGGGACGCCGCGGGTGTTGCCGACCACGGCCCCGGGCAGCTCGGCGAAGGGGACGTCGTTGCGGAGCTCGATGGACAGCTCGGCGGTGAGCTCGCCCGTGGAGGCGTCGATCTTGGGCAGGTAGGTGATGGTGCGGTGCAGGTAGGCGTCGATCTTGTTGTTGCCGCTGTTCTGCTGGACCACCGAGAGGCCGTCGGAGCCGGTGGGGATCTCCAGGTCACCGGTGGCCCCGAGCCGCTCGAATGCCGCCTGCTCGCCTCGCTCGGGGCTCCAGAGCCGCAGGTGGCCGGCCCGCACGGCCGGGCTGAGGGTGTCCGCGAGCGTGCGCGGCGCCGGCAGGGACGACTCGACCAGCTTCTCGAACGTGAGCTTGGTGGCTTCGGCCAGGACCTCGCCTCGGGCCGCCCGGTCGCCCAGCTCCAGGTACTGGCGGGTGGTCAAGATGTCGACGGCGTTGTCGGCCGAGAGCGGTTCGTCGAGGCCCGACACCGAGACGGGGCCGGTGAGCTCCAGCAGCGCGGCCAGCCCGCTCGGATCGACGGAGATGACCCCGTCGACCGGTACGCCACCGGCCTGCGGGTACAGCTGGGCGATCACCGAGGCGCTGCTCGGGAAGTGCGGCGACTGGGTCGCGTCCTGGAGGAAGTCGCCCGGGTCGAAGCGGCCGTAGCGCTCGAGGTAGTCGGCCGGCCCGGTGAGGGTGCGCTTGCCCTGGTTGGGGCCCTCGAGCAGGTCGTCGATGCGGCCGGACCTGGTCAAGACGGCCTTGCCGTCATCGATCGACAGCTCGGCGTAGCTCCCGATGAAGCCACCGGCGCCGCGCAGCTCGGCGGGCGTCACGAAGATGATGAGGTAGCGGCGGGGCCCGTCGGCACCGAAGAGCCCGGGGGTGACCTCCAGGAGCTCGCTGGCGAGGGCGGTGTCCGAGCGGGCCTCCTCGATGTCCCCGGCGAACTGGTCGATGCGGTCCTGCAGCGGCGGCAGCAGCGAGCCGTCCTGGAGCTCGGCCAGCTCGGTCCGGGCGTCCTTCAGGGCGGTGTCGGCTCGGGCTGTGGGCGCGGCCAGGGTCCGCACCGCATCGACGTCGAGGCGGCCCTCGTAGGTGAGCCGGTCGTAGTCGGCGGTGGCGACGAGGTCGTCGGCGGTGGCGGCGATGGTGGTGCCCTGGTCGACGGTGGTCTGGACGGCCGACACCTGCTGGGCGAGGCCGGGGACGAAGGCCGCCGGCAGGGCGAGCGGACCGCTGATGCGGTCCGATGCCTGCTCGAACTCGGCGCGAGACGTGGCCAGTTCGGCAGTGGCCCCCTCGGCGTCGCCCCCGCGAGCGCTGTCCAGCGCGCTCCGGGCCGCCGACGACCCGTCCTTGACGTTGCGGTACGAGAGCCCCAGGGCGGCCACCGCGGCCAGGCCGGCGAGCAGCGTGAGGACGACGGCGCCGATGACGATGCCCTTCGCGACCCGGCGCTTGGGCTGGCGGAGGTTCGGGATCCCGGATCCCACCACCAGCACCATGGCGGCGACGGCGACCGCCACGCCCCACACCGGCGTCCCCTCCGGGTACCAGAACACCGCGTTGACCATCAGGCCGAGGCCCACGGCCCCCCACCCGCGCTGGCGGCGCTCGGGGATCGCGCTCAGGACGATGACCAGCAGCGCCCCGATGGCGATCAGCAGGGAGGCCTCCCGGGCGGGCACGACCACGGCCGCGGTCGCGGCGAGCCAGGCCCAGCGGCGTCCGTGGGACCCGACGTAGGTCACGAACGCCGCGATCAGGACCCGTTCGGCGGCGTCGATCGCCGGGTTGCCGGTGAGGTTCGCCGGCGCGAAGAAGGCGGCGATCGCGCACGCCGCCGTCACGATCTCGGGGCGGACGACGCGCTGCACGAGACCAGATCTCCTTCGCCGTGCGCTCATGAACCCCTGGATCCCAAGACCCCGTGTCGGGGTCCGGTTGAATGATGGACGTGTGTGTTCGATGACGGTAGTGTCCGGTGCGGCGCAGAATCAGATCAGTACCTCGGGGGGAGGGATTCGTTGACCGCCAAGAAGACAGGGTTCAGCGGGTTCGGGCTCGACCACCTGTTGCAGCCCGCCGGGAGCCATGCGCGGCGGCGCCTCCAGGTGCTCACCGACGCCACGGCCATGGCGCTCTCGGTCATGGTCGCCGCGGCGCTCCGCTTCGATTTCGCCATCCCGGCCTCCCAGACCACCGAGGTCCTCTGGTACGCCGCCATCTCCGCCGTGGTCTTCGTGGCCTGCGGCACCGCCCGCGGCCTCTACAAGGGCCGGTGGAGCTTCGGATCGTTCGAAGAGGTGTCGGCGCTGGTCTCGGTCATCGCCTTCTCGGCCGCCATCTTGTGGGCCGTCGCCCTCGTCATGCCGCGCGACGGCGCCACCCGCTCCATCCCGCTGTCGCTCCCGCTCATCGCCAGCACGATCATGCTCGCCAGCAGCTCCGGGGTGCGCTACCTCTGGCGCCTCGTGTACGAGAAGCGGATGCGCCCCCAGAGCGAGGCGCTCGAGCGCGTGGTCGTCATCGGCGCCGGCGAGGGCGGCCAGCAGATCATCACCGCCATGGTCCGCAACCCCGCCGGCCGCTACCTGCCCGTCGCGCTCATCGACGACGACCCCCGCAAGCGCAACCTGCGCATCCGCCAGGTCCCCGTCATGGGCACCCGCGAGGACCTCGCCGCCGTGGCCGCCCGCCACGACGCCAAGATCGCCCTCCTCGCCATCCCGACGGCCGACTCCGCCCTGATCCGGATCTTCGCCGACCTGGCTCGCACCAGCGGGCTGCGCCTGATGGTGCTGCCGTCGGCCAGCGAGCTCTACGGCGCCGAGGTCGGCACCTCCGACATCCGTCCCGTCACCCACGCCGACCTCCTCGGCCGCCACGAGGTCGACACCGACGTCGACTCCATCGCCGGCTACGTCACTGGCAAGCGGGTCCTGGTCACCGGCGCCGGCGGCTCGATCGGCTCCGAGCTGTGCCGGCAGCTCTACCGCTTCGCCCCCGCCAGCCTGGTGCTGCTGGATCGTGACGAGTCCGCGCTCCACGCCGTCCAGCTCTCCATCGAGGGCCGGGCGCTGCTCGACAGCCGGAACCTCGTGGTCTGCGACATCCGCGACCGCGACCGGGTCGACCAGATCTTCGCCGAGCACCGTCCCGAGGTGGTCTTCCACGCGGCGGCGCTGAAGCACCTGCCCCTGCTCGAGATGCACCCGGCCGAGGGCCTCAAGACCAACGTGTGGGGCACGCAGGTGCTCGTCGACGCCTCGCTCGATCACGGCGTCGACCGCTTCGTCAACATCTCCACGGACAAGGCCGCTGACCCGTGCAGCGTGCTGGGCTACACGAAGCGCCTGGCCGAGCGGCTCACGGCCGCCGCCGCCAACCAGGGCGCGGGCGTGTTCCTCAGCGTGCGGGTCGGCAACGTGCTCGGCAGCCGCGGGTCGGTGCTCACGGCGTTCGCCAAGCAGATCGAGGCCGGGGGGCCGGTCACGGTCACCGACCGCGACGTCACCCGGTACTTCATGACCGTGGAAGAAGCCGTCCAGCTGGTCATCCAGGCGGGGGCCGTCGGCCGCGACGGCGAGGCCCTCGTGCTCGACATGGGCGAACCGGTCAAGATCGACGACGTCGCCAAGCGGCTCATCGCCGAGGCCGACCGCCCGATCGAGATCGTCTACACCGGCCTGCGCAACGGCGAGAAGCTGCACGAGGTGCTCTTCGGAGCCGACGAGTCCGGGACGTCGCCGAGCCACCACCGGATCTCCCACGTCGCCGTGCCGCCGCTGTCGGTCGGGCAGCTGCCCGTCCCGCTGCCGAAGGCCACCGACGCCGAGACGGTGGCGATGCTCCGTGAGGCCGTGGTGGCCCAGGACCTGCGCAGCAACGCCACCTGATCTGCGCTCCGCCCGCCCCGGGGCCGCTCAGCTGAGGCGGAGCCGCCGGGCCAGGTCGCTCATGATCTGCTGCTTCGGGTCGACCGAGCGGCGCACCGCCAGCCACTCGTCGAGCCGCGGGTACATCGCCGGCAGGAGGTCGGGATCCATCCGGCTGTCCTTCGCCAGGTAGATCCGTCCGCCGGACTCGACGACGCGCCGGTCGAGGCGGTCGAGCAGGGGACCGAGGGCGGCCCCGTGCGCGGGGACGTCGAACGTGAGGGTCCAGCCCTCGATGGGGAACGAGAGCGGACCCGGGTTGCTCGGCCCCATCCGCTTCAGGACCGTCAGGAACGACGGGTGGCCCGACGCGCTGAGCTCGCCGATGATGGTCCGAAGCTCGTCGACCGCGTCGAGCGGGATCACGAACTGCCACTGGACGATGCCGGTCCGGCCGTAGAGGCGGTTCCACCGGTCGACGAGGTCCAGCGGGTGGAAGAACTCGGTGATGCCGTGGATCTGGCCGCGCGCCCGCTTCGGCGCCTTGCGGAACCACGCCTCGTTGAACGCCCGGATCGTGAGCGGGTTGATGAGGCGGGGCGGCACCACCTTCGGTGCGGTGGCGAGGGTGGTGGAGTGGAACGCCAGCGGGTGGCGCCGCTGGCGCGCCGACAGCTCATCGAGCGTGGCGAACCGGCCCCGTCCCAGGATCGAGCGGCCCATCGACGTCCCCTTCGCCATGAGGTCGAGCCAGGCCACGGAGTACTCGTAGTCCGCGTCGCCGTGCTCGAGGAGGGCGAGCGTGGTGTCGAGGTCCGGGGTGCGGTCCGTGTCGACCGAGAGCAGGCTGGTCTCGATGCGGTTGAGGCGGAACGTGGCGTCGAGGATCACCCCGGTGAGCCCCATGCCGCCGGCGGTCGCCCAGAACAGCTCGGGGTCATCGGCGGGGGTGATGCGCCGCCGGCCGTGCGCCGGCGTGACGATCGTGATGGCCTCCACCGCGTCGCACCACGAACCCGCCTTGTGGTGGTTCTTGCCGTGGATGTCCGAGGCGATCGCGCCGCCGACCGTCACCTGCCGCGTCCCCGGCGTCACCGGCACGAACCAGCCGAGCGGCACGAGCCAGCGCATCAGGTCGTCGAGGCTGGTGCCCGCCAGGGCCGTCACCCGTCCGCCGGTGATGTCGAGGTCGGTGATCCCCGAGACCCGCGTGGCGTCCACCACCAGGCCGCCGGCGTTCTGGGCCGGATCGCCGTAGGAGCGACCCAGGCCACGGGCGATGAGGCCGCGAGGCGCGTCGAGGCCGAGGGAGCCGGCCAGCTCCTCGACGTCGTCGGGCCGGGACACCTCCGCGCCGGTCGGTGCGGTGTTGGCCCACCCGGTGAGGCGCGTGCGCTGGGCCCGGTTCATGCCGAGTACACCCCGATGGCGAAGACCACCAGCCACACGCCTCCCATGATCTGGAGCGCCCGATCGCTGAGCACCACATCCTCGGGCGCGCCGCCGTGGCCGGTGTCGAGCAGGAGGACGTACCGGAGAACCGCGACCGCGAACGGGACGATCGACAGCTCGAACCACGGCGTGGACGACTCCGACACCGCCGCCTTCTCGAACGCCCAGAGGCAGTAGCCCACGAGCACCACGGCGGTCGCGATGGTCTGGAGCTGGGCCAGGTACTCCCGGGGGTACATGCCGAGGGTGGGCCGGAACTCGGCGGCCGCCGCACCCATCTCCTCGGTCTCGGCCCGGCGCTTGCCCACCACCATCAGCAGCGAGCCGAACGAGGCGACGATGAAGAACCAGTCCGAGATCGGCACGTCGACGGCGGCGGCGCCGCCGATGGCCCGCAGCACGAACCCGGCGGCCACCCCGACGACGTCGAGCACCGCCACGTGCTTCATCCAGAGGCTGTAGGTGGTGGTGAGCACGACGTAGGCCCCGACCGTGACCGCCAGGTGCCAGTTGACCGCGAAGGCGAGCACGACCGCCATCAGGATCGCTCCGACGCCCAGGACCCGGGCGAGCGGCAGATCGATCTCGCCTGCGGCGATGGGTCGGAACTGCTTCTTGGGGTGGAGGCGGTCGGCCTCGATGTCGGCGGCGTCGTTGAGGTAGTAGGTCCCCGAGGCGGCCAGGCAGAAGCAGACGAACGCCACGATCGTCTGACCGAGCGCCTTGGGCTCGTCGATGACGCCAGCCGCGGCCGGCGCGGCGAAGACCAGGAGGTTCTTGATCCACTGCTTCGGGCGCGCCTCGGCCAACAGGGCGCGGGAGAGGGATCGGGGCATCGGCGCAGCCTAATTGTGGTGGGGGCCGGGGCCGAGCTGCCTACAGGTGCTCGACGACCGGTCCCGTCATGCACCGGCGGGTGTCGAGCACGTAGGACGCGGTGCGGGCGACCAGGTCCAGGTCGAACGCGTCGTGGTCGACGAGCACGACGACGGCGTCGGCTTTGGCCACCTCGGCCTCGGTGAGCTCCACGTAGTCGGCGGTGCCGATGGCGTGACTGCGCGCCGGGTCGACGTGCGGGTCGCACACGGCCAGATCGGCCTGGAGGTCCGACAGCAGCTCGATGATGCGGGTGCTGGGCGACTCCCGGTCATCACCGGTGTTCTTCTTGTACGCCAGGCCGAGCACGAGCACCCGCCGGCCCTTGACCGACAGCTCGCGGTCGTTGAGCGCAGCGACCAGCCGGCGGATCACGTAGTCGGGCATGTGCTCGTTGACGTCGTTGGCCAGCTCGACGAACCGGAACGTCTGGCCGAGCGACTGCTTCACCCGCCACGACAGGTACGACGGATCGATGGGCAGGCAGTGCCCGCCCACGCCCGGGCCCGGGCGGAACGGCATGAACCCGAACGGCTTGCTCTCCGCCGCGTCGATGGCCTCCCAGATGTCGATGCCCAGGTCCCGGGCGAACATCGCCAGCTCGTTGACGAGCGCGATGTTGACGTGCCGGAAGGTGTTCTCCAGCAGCTTGGTGAGCTCCGCCTCCTTCGGCGAGCGCACGGGGACCGTCGTGGTGACGATGTCGTCGTAGAACCCCTGGACCCGGGCGAGGCTGGCCTCGTCGATGCCCGACACCACCTTCGGCGTGGTCTCGAGGGTGTAGGTCTTGTTCCCCGGGTCGATGCGCTCGGGGGAGTAGCCGGCCTGGAAGTCGGTGCCGGCCTTGAGCCCGCTGGCCTTCTCCAGGATCGGGAGCATGAGCTCCTCGGTGGTGCCGGGATAGGTGGTCGACTCGAGGATGACGCACGCACCGGGCTTCAGCACCGCGCCGAGCTGCTCGGCCGACGCCTCGATGTAGGTGAGGTCCGGTGAGCCCTCGCGCAGCGGCGTGGGCACGGAGATGACCGCGATGTCGAACCCCTCGAGGTCGGCGGCGTCGGCGCTGGGCGTGAAGCGGCCCGTGGCCAAGACGGCCTGGAGCCGCTCGTCGGCGATGTCCTCGATGAACGAGCTGCCCGATGCGAGCTGTGCGATCCGCCCCTGGTCGAGGTCGTACCCGACGACGTCGTAGCCCTGCTCGACCGCTCGGACCGCCAGCGGGAGGCCGACGTAGCCCTGCCCGATGACCACCACCCGCGTCGCAGCGTTCGGAATGGATTCGCTCATGTTCTCCCTGGTCCCCTCGGCCCTCTTGCGGCGTCTGACGGTACCACCGGACGCACGTCCAACTCGCCCTCCGGAGGTCCGGGTACAGTCCGCTCACCCCGCCCACTTGGAGGTTGCCGTGACCGCTCGTGCCCTGCAGAACCTGGTGGGAGGTGCCCCCGCAGACGCCGCGGACGGCGCCACCATCGACCTGGTCGACCCGTCCACCGGCGAGGTGTTCGCCACCTCGCCCCGCTCCGGCGCCGCCGACGTCGACGCGGCGTGCCAGGCGGCGGCCACGGCGTTCGAGACCTGGCGGGACACCACGCCCGGCGACCGCCAGCGGGCGCTGCTGAAGTTCGCCGACCTGGTCGAGGCCCACGCCGACGAGCTGGTCGCGATGGAGTCGGAGAACACCGGCAAGCCCATCGGGCTCACGTCCGGGGAGGAGGTGCCGCCCATGGTCGACCAGATCCGCTTCTTCGCCGGCGCAGCTCGGGTCCTCGAGGGCACCTCGGCCGGGGAGTACATGGAGGGCCACACGTCGTGGATCCGCCGGGAGCCCATCGGGGTGTGCGCCCAGGTCACGCCCTGGAACTACCCGATGATGATGGCGGTCTGGAAGATCGCACCGGCCCTGGCCGCCGGCAACACGGTGGTGCTCAAGCCGTCGGACACCACCCCCGTGTCGACGCTCAAGCTGGCGGAGCTGGCCGCCGAGGTGTTCCCGGCCGGCGTGCTCAACGTGATCTGCGGCGACCGCGACACCGGTGCCGCGCTCGTCTCGCACAAGATCCCGCAGATGGTGTCGATCACCGGCTCGGTCCGCGCCGGCATGGAGGTCATGCGCAGCGCCGCCGACGACCTCAAGAACGTGCACCTCGAGCTCGGCGGCAAGGCCCCGGTCCTCGTGTTCGAGGATGCCGACATCGAGGCGGCCGCCGAGGCCATCGCCATCGCCGGGTACTTCAACGCCGGCCAGGACTGCACCGCCGCCACCCGGGTGCTGGCCGCGCCCGCCATCCACGACGAGCTGGCCGCGGCGCTCACCGCGCAGGCCCACGCCCACACCACCGGCCCTCCGTCGGACACCGACGCCGACTTCGGCCCGCTCAACAACGCCAACCAGCTCGAGCGGGTGGCGGGCATCGTGTCGCGCGCCCCGGCGCACGCCTCGGTCCTGGCCGGCGGGTCGCAGGTGGGCGATGCCGGCTACTTCTTCGCCCCCACGGTGGTCAGCGGCCTCCGCCAGGACGACGAGCTCATCCAGAGCGAGATCTTCGGCCCGGTCATCACGCTCCAGTCCTTCGCCGACGAGGACGAGGCGCTCCGCTTCGCCAACGGCGTGGAGTACGGCCTGGCCTCCAGCGTGTTCACCACGGACCACGCCCGGGCCCTGCGGGTGTCGCGCCGCCTCGACTTCGGCTGCGTCTGGATCAACACCCACATCCCGCTGGTCGCCGAGATGCCCCACGGCGGCTTCAAGCACTCGGGCACCGGCAAGGACCTGAGCAAGTACGGCCTCGAGGACTACACCCGCATCAAGCACGTGATGAGCGCCTTCTGATGCGTGTCCTGCTGGTGGGCGCGGGCGGGGTCGGCTCCGCGTTCGTGAAGATCGCAGCCCGGCGCGACTTCATCGAGTCACTGGTGGTGGCCGACATCGACGAGGGGCGAGCCGCCGCTGCGGCCGCCTCGTTCGGCGACCGGGCCAAGGGGGTGGCGCTCGACGCCTCGGACCGGGTCGCCGTCGAGGCCGTGCTGCGGGCCGAGGACTCGACGGTCCTCATGAACGCTGCCGACCCCCGGTTCGTGATGCCGCTGTTCGACGCCGCCTTCGCCGCCGGTGCGGACTACCTGGACATGGCCATGTCGCTGTCCCAACCCCACCCCGATCGGCCCTACGCGGAGTGCGGGGTGAAGCTCGGCGACGAGCAGTTCGCCGCCGCCGAGCAGTGGGAGTCCGCCGGCCGGCTGGCCCTCGTCGGCATGGGCGTCGAGCCCGGCCTGTCCGACGTGTTCGCCCGCTACGCCGCCGACGTCCTCTTCGACGACATCGACGAGGTCGGGGTGCGCGACGGCGCCAACCTCGTGGTGACGGGCTACGACTTCGCCCCGTCGTTCTCCATCTGGACCACCATCGAGGAGTGCCTCAACCCGCCCGTCATCTGGGAGGCGGACCGCGGCTGGTACACCACCGAGCCCTTCAGCGGCGCCGAGGTGTTCGACTTCCCCGACGGCATCGGCCCCGTCGAGTGCGTCAACGTCGAGCACGAGGAGGTGCTGCTCATCCCGCGCTGGGTGGACTGCCGGCGCTCGACGTTCAAGTACGGCCTCGGCGACGAGTTCATCGACGTGCTCCGCACCATCCACAAGCTCGGCCTCGACGCCACGGCGCCGGTGTCGGTGCGCGGCGGCCAGGTGTCGCCCCGCGACGTGGTCGCCGCCTGCCTCCCGGACCCCGCTACCCTCGGCGACAAGATGTCGGGCAAGACCTGCGCCGGCACCTGGGTGACCGGCACCGGCAAGGACGGTCACCCTCTGTCGACGTACCTCTACCACGTGGTCGACAACGAGCAGACGATGGAGGAGTACGGCTCCCAGGCCGTCGTCTGGCAGACCGCCATCAACCCCGTCGTCGCCCTCGAACTGATCGCCGACGGCACCTGGTCCGGCGCCGGCGTCCTGGGTCCCGAAGCCTTCGACAGCGTCCCCTTCCTCGACCTGCTCACCGAGTACGGCTCCCCCTGGGGCCGCAAGAACCTCTGATGTGCGACGTTCGGTGGGCACGCCTCAACCTCATCTCCGTCGAAGCGCTTGCTGCGGCCATCCACCTCGATGCCGACATCTGCATGCAGACCCCCGGCCACAACCCCCACCTCGCCGCCGCAGCCACCGAACGCGGGATCCCGGTTCACCTCGTCGCAGCCTGAGCAGCAGGAGCACGGTCGAGCAGCTCACATCGAATGGGTCGAAAGGGTTCGGCTTCACTGTCATACCCCCTTCGTACGATGAGGGCATGTTCGATCAGCCGACGGACCCGGACCGAGAGGCGAGGCGGAAGCGGGCGCACGCCCTGCTCGACCGGGTCCTCGATGTCGATCCGGCGACGGCGCACGGTTCGGAGCTGACCGGGCTGATGGTGGCGCGTGCCGAGCTGGCGTGTGTGATCGATGGGGCGGCGGTGGCGGCGATGGCGCCGTGGGAGGCCTCAGCGG
>JAOBWH010000193.1 GCA_025463265.1 Ilumatobacteraceae bacterium | reverse complement strand
TCTTGGGGAAGTCCCCCATGAAGACCGTCTGCTCCTTGATCTCACCGGTGTTGGCGTTGATGAACCGCGCCCGCACGAAGATCGGTGCGGAGTAGGTCATGTCCCGCTCCTTGCACTCCTCCACCGTGAACTTCGGCGTCGGGCGCAGGTCCTCGTCGTTCGGGTCGAACTCGAGCTCGAGCTGGAGCGTCTCGGTGAAGTCCTTGATCGGCGAGATGTCCCGGAACGTGTCGGCGAGGCCCTGGTCGAGGAACCAGTCGAACGACTCGCGCTGGATGGCGATCAGGTCGGGAAGCGGGAGGACGTCCTCCAGGTTCGCGAACGAGTAACGGTCCCGGATGGTGGAACGAGAGGACAACGCAGGCTCCTCAGCAAGTGGTGATCACGCGGCGGATTACCAGTGGAAGGGCGCGTCGCTTCGATCAACCATTTCTGAGAGCCAGCACGCTGCACCACGGCGAGGGGCGATCCTAGCGGCGTCTGCAACGCGAATACAACCCGGACCTGATCGGATCCGAGCGGGGGCTCCTGGGTTGGCGGTGACGGTAAACCGAAGGCCCCGGCAGGTCAAGCATTTTGGTGGGTCACGTCGCGACCCCGCGAGGCGGGCACGGGTGGGCCCGCCGGCGTCTCCCCGACGTCGGCGGACCACACGATGAGGGTGTCGCAGTGGCAGCGCAGCACGGCGCGCAGCCCGTCGGGGCCTCGTTCCACCGAGACCACCCGGCGGGGGCCGAGCAGCATCCGGGAACGGCAGGTGGGGCACCACGGCGCGAACATGGAGACCAATCTGGACTGATTGGCCCTGGACATCACGGGCCAATCGGGCGAGATTGGCTGGATGTCGACCAGTCCAATCTCCGGGCCAATGGGCGCGCTGGTCAGCGACCAGCGCCTGACGGGCCTCCTCGGCGACTGGTCGGCCGACGGCCACGGCACCCTCGCCCGCCGGCTCGCGCAGGGCCTGCGCAGGGCCATCGCCGGCGGTCTGCTCCCCGACGGCGCCCGGCTCCCCGCCGAGCGCCACCTCGCCTCGCTGCTCAGCGTCAGCCGCAGCACCGTCACCACGGCGCTCGACGAGCTCCGCAGCGAGGGGCTCCTGCGGTCCCAGCAGGGACGCGGCACCGAGGTGGTCGGACCGGGCGAGGTGGTCACCGGCCACCGCGTCGGCACCCACTTCACCGCCCGCGGCACCGGGATCGACCTGGCCGCCGTCGTCCCCGCCGACGGGAGCCACCTCCCCCCGCTCTCGCTCACCACCGCGGACCTGGTGGCCGGCCGGGGCCTGCTCGAGCCCCACGGCCTGCCCTCGCTGCGCGAGGCCCTGGCCCGCCACCAGAGCGACCTCAGCCGCCCCACCGATGCCAGCCAGGTGCAGATCACCCACGGGGCGCACCACGCCATCGGCCTGGCGATGGCGGCGATGGTGCCCGCCGGCGCCGCCGTCGCCATCGAGATCCCGAGCTACCCGGGGATCTTGGACCTCATCGACCACCAGCGCGCCCGCGTCGTCGCCCTGCCCGACGGCCCTGGCGGCATCGACCCCGACGGCATGGCCCGCGTGCTGGCCTCCGAGCGGCCGGCCGCGGTCTACCTCCAGACCGGGGTGCACAACCCCACCGGACGGGTGCTGTCCTCCGCCCGGCGCCGGGCCCTCGCCGAGGTGCTCGACGCCCACGGCGATGCGGTGGTCATCGAGGACAACACCCTGGCCGACCTCGTCTACGCGGGGCGGCCCCGGCCGTCGATGGCCGAGGCCTGCCGGGTGGCGCCGGTCGTCACGGTCGAATCGCTCTCCAAGACCGCCTGGGCGGCGCTGCGCATCGGCTGGCTCCGAGCCACCGGCGTGGTGGCGGAGCGCATCAGCGGCGTCCGGCTCGCCACCGACCTGGGAGCGTCGGTCCCCTCCCAGCTGCTCGCCCTCCAGCTGCTGCCCCACCTGCCGGCGATGGCGGACGATCGACGACGGACCCTGGAGGCGGCCACCGCCCACGCCGCCGAGCGCCTCAGCTCCGAGCTTCCCGACTGGCGGCTCGAGGCCCCGCTGGGCAGCTCGGCGCTGTGGCCCCGGCTGCCGCTCCCCGACGCCACCCCGTTCGTGGCCCTCGCCCGCCGCCACGGCGTCCACGTGACCCCAGGATCGGTGCACGTCCTCGACGACGCCCCCGACCCCCACCTGCGCTTCTGCGTGGACCGTCCGCAGAGCCACGTCGACGAGGGGCTCGACCGCCTCGTCGCCGCCTGGCACGACGCGGTCAGCCGGTCCTCCCGCGCCCTGGCCTGACCGCCGACCGGTCTGGTCGGTCATGATCGGCGGCGTGCTCGCCAACGCCATCCCCGTCGACGACCCTGCGGACCCGCGCATCGAAGAGTTCCTCGGCCTGCGCGACCACGAGCTGCGCCGCCGCCGGGAATCGCCGGGCGGCGACCTGGCGGGGATCTTCATCGCCGAGGGGGACCTGGTGGTGGAGCGGGCCGTCCGGGCGGGCTACCGGCTGCGCTCGGTGCTCGTCGACGCCACCCGCACGCTGCCCCTCCCCGCCGCGGTCGGATCCGAGGTGCCGTTGTTCGCCGCCGGCCAGGAGGTGGTGCTGCGCATCACCGGCATGGCGATGCACCGGGGGCTGATCGCCTCGCTCGACCGCGGCCCCGACCGCGACCTCGGCGAGGTCCTCGCCGGCGCCACCCGCGCCGTGGTCCTGGAGAACGTGAACAACCCGACCAACCTCGGCGTGATCGCCCGCAGCGCCATGGGGCTCGGGGCCGACGCCCTCCTGCTCGACCCGTCGTGCTGCGACCCCCTCTACCGACGGGCGTCCCGGGTGGCCATGGGCGAGGTGTTCGCCCTGCCCTGGGCCCGCACGAAGCGGTTCCCCGACGGCATCGACCCCGTGGTCGACGCCGGGTTCTCCCTGGTCGCCCTCACACCCGACCCCGCCGCCGAGTCGATCGACGACCTCGTGTTCGCTCCCGACGAGAAGGTCGCGCTGGTGCTGGGTGCCGAGGGGCCCGGGCTCACCGAGGAGACCATGGCCCGCGTCGGCCGCCGGGTCCGCATTCCGCTCCACGGCGGGGTCGACTCGCTCAACGTGGGCGCCGCCGCCGCCATCGCCTGCTACGTGCTCGGCCGCGGCCGCTCGGATCCTCGTAGGCTGCCGGGGTGAGCGATGGGGTGCCGACGGACCTGACGGGCGACCAGGACGACACCTCCGTCGTCCTCGGGGCGCTCACCCGGGGTGGGGCGAAGGGCCTGTCGGTCACCATCTCGGTGGTCCACCGCTCGATCGAGCTGATCTGCCTGGCAGCGGGCGCCACCGGCCTGGCGGCGCTCGTGCTCGGCGTCTGGGCCTGGCGCAGCTCCCTCACGGGTGCGTTCGTCGCGTTCGCGGGCGGCGGGATCACGCTGGTGGTGGCGGTCTACGTGCTGGTGCGGATCCGGGCGCTGGCCGCCGCCGTGAAGCACCCGTCCGAGGCCCTGGCGCAGGCCCAGGACCTGGTGATGCGGGCCAAGGGCAGCCCCCAGCTGCACAAGCTCGCCGGCAAGCTGCGGACCCGGAAGGCGGGCAGGGCGGCGGGCCTCGGCCGCATCCGGCGGGCGGTGAGCACCGGCAAGCTGGTCTCCAGCGTCATCGGGCTGGCATCACCGGACCCCGAGCGCCACCGCTACCTCGTGCCGTTCACCCCGGATCGCCTGAAGAACCTGTGGTTGGCGATCCTGGTCGGCCTCTGGGCCTGGCTCATCTCGGCCGTGATCGCCTCGCTCGCCTTCCTGAGCTTGGCGTTCCAGGCGCTCTGATCAACGGAGGTCGGCGTCGGAGAACCCGGCCAGCGGGCCGTCCCCGCGCAGGACGTGGGCCCCCTCGACGGACCGCACCAGCGCCGCCCGTCCGGCGAGCTCCCGGCCATCGAGCGTGACGATGTCCACTGCGTAGGTGTCCCTCCGCAGCGGGGCCGGGTCGACCGCATAGGCGAGGCACTCCCACTGGAGGTCGTCGAGCCCGTCCTGCTCGGCCACCAAGAGGTACGCCGCCTTGAGCACCAGCGGAATGCCTTCGAGCGCGAGCGTGGCGACGTCGAAGCGGGCGTGGCGCATCGGGCCATCCTCGCACCGCGGGTGGCGCCCGATCGACGGGGGCTCAGCAGTCGGCCGGCGGGTCGGGGTGGTCGGCCAGCCACTCCCCGACCGCCTCGCTGATCGCTGCGGTGCCTGCCGCGTTCACGTGGACCCCGTCGGACCAGTACTGGGGGTCCTGGATCTCCGAGCGGAGGTCGAGCCGCTCGGCGCACCCGGCGCGCTCGACGCCGACGAGTTCATCGTGGGTCCGCTCCCGTCCGTCCGGGCTGCTCGCTTCGTCCCACGCGGAGTCGAGCACCGGCAGCTCGACCACGACCAGGCGCCGGTCCTGGGCGGCGAGGCGGGCGGCCAGGTCTTCGATGGCGGCCACCTGGGGGGCGATCGGCACCGTGGTGTCGTGGCCCACGCCGCCGATGGCCTCGTCGTCTGGGGACGGGTCGGCCCCGCCCGGCGCCGGCGAGGCGAGCGCCGGGTCGATGGACCGGGCGCGGTGTCGCGTCAGGGCCCCGGTGTCCGCATCGAAGAACTCCGGGCCCGGTGCGCTGCGAAGCCACTGCGCCAACCGGTACGGGTTCCGGAGGATCTCCCGGTGCGCCACCAGGGCGGAGCGGCTCGATGCCGCCTCTTCGATGCGGTCTGCCAGGTTCTGCGAGCCCGTGGCCCGCCGGTAGCCCCGAGATCGCGGCAGCTCATCGACCAGCGAGGCCGCGTTGGTCGGTGCCGCCCCGATGTCGCCCGGGTACACGCCCATCACGACGATGTCGGGCTGGACGTCATCGAGGACCGCGGCGTCGAGGAACATCGCGGTCGACGAGGCGAGCGAACCCTCCTGGGCGTAGTTGAACGAGGGCACGTCCAACCCGGCCGCCTCGGTGACCCGTTCGGGGTCGAAGGCGGCATCGGACACGCTCGAGCCGGCGAACACGAGCGGCTCCCGGAGTCCCTCGGCGCGGACCGACGCAGCGTGCTCGGCCTTGAACTGGCTCTCCACGTCGGGCCAGGTCCGGTTGGGCGGGAGGGTGCCGAGGGAGCGGACGCCGACCTCGGCCACGAGGAACAGCACGGCCGTGCACACGAGGGCCCAGGCCACGACCGACCGGTTCCGGCGCCCGCGGACGCGGGCGGCCGGGTGCCCTCCTGCGGCATCGGCCGGGGCGTCGCCGAGGACCGCGCCCGGCGTGGCGTCCACCGGCCGGGGGCCGTCGGGCTCAGAACTGGAAGTAGATGAAGGGCGCACCCGCACCTCCCGAGAAGACGACCAGCAACAGGACCGACGCAGCGGCGGTGATCCCCTGCAGCGGAGACGGCAGCGAGGCCAGGAAGGCGTCGTCCCCCTTGAGCCGCTGGACCACGTCGATGGCGAACAGGAGCGGACCCACCAGCAGCAGCGTCCCGAGCAGCGACCACTGGATGATCCCGCCCTGGAGCGTGACGATCCCCTCGATGAAGGTGACGGCGGCATCGAGCGAGTCGGCTCGGAAGAAGATCCAGGCGAACGTGACCAGACCGAACGTGGCGATGACCGAGGGGATCGAGCGGAGCCCCGTGCGGATCGGCCGGGCCCGCCGGTTGCTCACCAGCAGCATCGCTCCGTGCAGCGCGCCCCAGACGACGAAGGTCCACGCCGCGCCGTGCCACAGGCCGCCCAGCAACATGGTGGCGAACAGGTTGAACGACGTGCGGTTGGCACCCCGGCGGTTGCCGCCCAGCGGGACGTACAGGTAGTCGCGGAGCCACGTCGAGAGCGAGATGTGCCAGCGCCGCCAGAACTCGCCGATGCTCCGGGAGAGGTAGGGCTGGTCGAAGTTCCGCAGCAGCTCGATTCCGAACAGGCGGGACACGCCGCGAGCGATGTCCGTGTAGCCCGAGAAGTCGCCGTAGATCTGGAGCGAGAAGCCGATCGCTGCGAGCACGAGCGACAAGAAGCTCTGGTGCTCGAGGTTCATCCACGTCTGGTCGACCAGTGGCGCCAGGGAGTCGGCGATCACGATCTTCTTCACCAGGCCCATGAGGACCAGCCACACCGCGGACCGGAGCCCGTCACCGTCAGGCGGGACCCGGTCGTTCTTGAACTGCGGCAGCTGGACCGACGCGCGGCCGATCGGGCCCGCCACCAGCTGCGGGAAGTACGAGACGAACACGGCGAAGGTCGGCAGGTCGTCGACCGCGTCGATGTGCCGGCGGTACACGTCGACCGTGTACGAGATCCCGTGGAACGTGTAGAAGCTGATGCCGATCGGCAACAGCAGGCGCAACGTCGGCGGGTCGATGTTCAGCCCCACCGAGTCCGCCAGGACGGCGAAGCTGTCGGTGAAGAACCCGAAGTACTTGAACGTCGCCAGCACGCCGAGGTTGACCACGAGGCTGACGATCAGGACCCACTTGCGGATGCCGTCGTCGGTCTCGCGCTGGAGCTTCCGCCCGACGAAGTAGTCCACCCCGGTCGTGAACCACATCAGCAGCAGGAACCGCACGTCCCACGCCCCGTAGAAGACGTACGAGGCGAGGAGCAGCAGCGCGTTCTGGCGACGGTGCCCTCGCAGCATCCAGTACCCGCCGAGGACGATCGGCAGGAAGATCGCGAAGGCATACGAGTTGAAGACCACTCAATGCCCTCCGGTCGGGGCTCGTCCCCGCGCTCGACGCAGGCTAGCGCCGGTCCCGTTCCCCTCCAGGTCAGCCCGCAGACGGGCGCACGGCGCGTCGCCCGCCCGTCAGAGGGCGGCGATCGCCTCGACCAGCGCCAGGCTGGCGACGTGATCGGCCAGGGTGCTGGCCGGCCGGGGCGCCGAGGTGCGGCCCGCCGCGACGGCGAGGAGGAACGCCGCGTCCTGCTCGAGCACGCCGGCCTTGGCGTCGAGGTCGGCCTGGTCGGCGTGCAGGCGCATCCGCCGCTTGCCGGGGAAGGTGGCGAAGGCGTCCTCGGGCGGTGCCAGGCGCACCTCCGCGGTGACCTCGTCGCCGAAGACCCGGAGCATCGGCGGTGCGCTGCTGCTCCAGTGGGCGACGTAGGTGCCGAGGGCGCCCCCTGCGAACCGGATCGACGCGCTGAAGCTGTCGCCCGACGCCACGTTCGCCGACGCCCGGAACCCGGTCACCTCCTCGACCTCGCCCCCAGCGAGGCGCAGCAGGTCGATGAAGTGCAGCGAGTTGAGCTGCAGCCATCGCTCCGCGGTCTCGGCATCGAGCGCCCCCGCCCGCATCAGGTCGTCGACCCCCTCGTGGCCCTCGACCACCACGCCTCGGATCGGGCCCCGCTGGCGGACCACGGCCAGGGCCTGCTGGACGAGCGAGTAGTAGCGCCGGTTGACCGCGACGAGCGCCAGCACCTCGCGGTCGGCGGCGAGCTCGGCGAGCACCGCCGCCTCGGCCGCCGAGGGGGCGGCGGGCTTCTCGATCAGCACCGGGATGCCCGCCTCGATCAGCCGCCGGGCGATGCCGGCGGTCTCGTCGTGGGAGACGGCCACGAGCGCTGCGTCGTAGCGGGACGGATCGATCAGATCCTCGACCGCCGTGGTGGTGTGCACCCCCGGCCGGCCCGCGGCCAGCGCCTCACCCGAGCGGCCCGAGCGGCTGCAGACCCCGGCGAATCGGACACCGGCGAGGTGGTCCAGGGCGTCGAGGTGGAACCGGGCGGCCTTCCCGGCGCCGAACACGGCCAGGCGGAGCGGGGCATCGTCCGGCGCGACCCGGCGCGACGGCGTCTCGGACGTGGGGGCGAACCGCTTCACGGGAACCGGACCACCAGCTGGCGCTGCTCGTGGGTGAGCGGGAGCGCCACGCGGCGGCCGCCATCCGCGCTTGAGTGGTGGGCGGCCAGGACGGCGTCGAGCGCGGCCAGGCCGTCGGCGGTGGTGCAGGCGGCCACGTCGCCGGTCAGCATCCCGTGGAGCACCCGGGCGTTGCACAGCACCGGGGCGTTGCCCGTGGCCATCGGGAACGTCCAGGTGCGCGTGCTGCGGGCCCGCAGCGACCAGCGCAGCTGCCCCTCCTCGATCACGATGATCCCGTCCTCGCCCCGAAGGGTGATGACGAAGTCGTTCTTCGGGATGCCGTCGTCGAAGTCGATGAAGGCCCGGGCCCCGCCGGCGAAGGTGAGCAGGACGTGGCCGGTGGGGTCCTCGAAGTCGGCGCCGCGCACGTTGACCCGGCCCGACTCGTGGAGGTTGGCCGACACGCTGGCGATCTCCTCGTCGAGGAAGAATCGGCACAGGTCGATGAAGTGGGACCCGATCATGGCCAGGTCGCTGGCCCCGAGCTGGGCCGTCACGATCTGGACCCTGCCGATGGCGCCGGACCGGACCGCGTCGCGCACGGCGGCGGGATCGACCGCCCAGCGGCGGAAGTAGTTCACGCCGACGACCGCACCGGCAGCGCGCGCCGCAGCGTCGAACGCCACGGCGTCGTCGTAGGAGATGTCGATGGGCTTCTCGAGCAGGATCCGCCGCACCCCGGTGTCGAGGGCCACCCGGCCGAGCGCCACGTGCGACGGCGCCGTGGTGGCCACGCACACCAGCTCGGGCCGCTCACGGGCGATGAGGGCGGCGGCGTCGGCCGACACGCCCGCGGGCGCCAGGCCCACCTTGGCGGCCAGCGCCCGGGCCCGGTCGGTGTCGAGATCGGCGATGCCCACCAGCTCGGCACCCTCGAGCGCCACGGTGCCCTGGGCCAAGATCCCGCCCTGGATGCCGGCGCCGATCACCACGACGCGAGCGGGCCGGTGCTTCGCCGGGACCACCGGCGGCGGTGCCACCGGAGCGCCCCAACCCGACTCCCCCGCTTCGAGCTGGCGCTGCCGGTAGGCCCCGCGCACCTGCTTCGCTCCAGCCCGGACCAGCCCACTCATCGAGGTCACCGGGGGATCATAGGAGGTGCCTGCTCGGGCCGAACGGCCTTCGGAAGCACTGCAGGCGGTCGGTAGGCTCCCCGGTCGTGAGCAACGACGCCCCGCCCCCATACCCGAAGGTTCCCAGCCGCGCGGACTACCCCGCGATCGAGCGCAGGATCCTGGAGTTCTGGGCGGCGGACGGCACGTTCGAGGCGTCGGTCGACCAGCGTCCCGCCGACGACGAGTACGTGTTCTACGACGGTCCGCCGTTCGCCAACGGCCTCCCCCACTACGGCCACCTCCTCACCGGCTACGTCAAAGACGTCGTCCCCCGCTACCAGACCATGCGCGGTCACCGGGTCGCCCGCCGCTTCGGCTGGGACACCCACGGCCTCCCCGCCGAGATGGAGGCGGAGAAGGAGCTCGGGATCGCCGGCCACAAGGCGATCAACGAGTTCGGCATCGACACGTTCAACGACTACTGCCGGACCTCGGTCCTGCGCTACACCGCCGAGTGGGAGCGCTACGTCAACCGCCAGGCCCGCTGGGTGGACTTCCAGGACGACTACAAGACCATGGACCTCTCGTTCATGGAGAGCGTCATCTGGGCGTTCAAGCAGCTGTGGGACAAGGGCCTGATCTACGAGGCCTACCGCGTGCTCCCCTACAGCTGGGGGGCGGAGACCCCGCTGTCCAACTTCGAGATCCGCCTCGACGACGCCACCCGGCCCCGCCAGGACCCGGCCATCACCGTGGCCTTCGACCTCGACCCGGTCGGGGGCGACCCGGCGCCGCTCAAGATCCTGGCGTGGACCACCACGCCGTGGACCCTCCCGTCGAACCTGGCGCTGGCCGTCGGCCCCGACCTCACCTACGCCATCGTCGAGCTCGACGGGACCCACTACGTCGTGGGCGAGGCCACCGTGGCCCACTACGCGGCCGAGCTGGGCGAAGCCGCCACGGTCGGCACGCTCACCGGGTCCGAGCTGGTCGGCCGCACCTACACCCCCCTGTTCGGGTACTTCGCCGACAACCCCGAGAGCTTCCGGGTCCTCGCCGGTGACTTCATCGACACGGAGGAGGGGACCGGCGTCGTCCACATCGCCCCCGGCTTCGGCGAGGACGACCAGCGGGTCGGCAACGCCGCCGGCATCCCCCTGGTGGTCCCCGTCGACGAGAAGGGCCAGTTCACCGACGAGGTCCCCGAGTGGGCCGGCGTCAACGTGTTCGAGGCCAACCCGGACATCATCCGCCACCTCAAGTCGGAAGGCCGCGTGCTGCGGCACGAGACCTACGACCACAACTACCCGCACTGCTGGCGCACCGACACGCCCATCATCTACCGGGCGATGTCGTCCTGGTACGTCCGGGTCAGCGACCTCACCGACAAGCTCCTGGCCCACAACCAGGAGATCAACTGGATCCCCGAGCACGTCAAGGACGGCTCGTTCGGCAAGTGGCTCGCCGGCGCGCACGACTGGTCCATCAGCCGCAACCGGTTCTGGGGCTCCCCCATCCCGATCTGGCAGAGCGACGACCCGGCGTACC
>JAOBWH010000165.1 GCA_025463265.1 Ilumatobacteraceae bacterium | reverse complement strand
TACTCCACGAGGGAGGCGCCGCGCTCGTCGTCACCGAAACGGGCACGCATGTAAGAGGCGATGAATTCGTAGCTGGTCAGCATGGGGTGATTCTCCTGATGATGGTTGGTGTGGTCACCCCAGCGGGGTGGTTGCTTCCTGACAGGTAATCCATCGGACCGTCGCCCGAGGTCCTGAATAGGTCGATCGGCCCTGTTTCGCTGACCTGGTGCTTTCCGCTGTGGCTCACCCGTCTGGGCGGTGCCACTCACCCGCGAGGAGATGCGGCTCAGGGGCGCGGATCGAGGGAGGACACCGGCGCCTGGGGCCGGTCCTCCTGGCGCACGCCGGGCACCGCAGCGGCGAGGTCGTTCGCATGGTCCGCATCGGCGGCGTCGAGAAACGCCGAGCTCGCCTGGTGAGCGCTGGTGATCATCTCGTCGCTGTGGCCGAAGTCGTTGTACTTGATGACCGGGGTGCTCCCGGGCGGGAGCACCAGCACCTCGATGTTGGACGGGATGCTGGCGAGGTCGCGCTGGAACCGGCTGCGCCGGGCGAGCCAGTAGGCGTAGGTGGCCATGTCGATGGGACGCCTCGGCTCGGGTCGGGGCCGGTCCCAGGCCCCGACGTGGAGCACGAAGATCCGGTCGCACCCCAGCGCGACCGCTCGGCTCACCGGCACGTCGTTGACGATGGCGCCGTCGAGGTATTTCACGCCGTCGATCTCGACGGGCGGATACACCGCAGGGATCGCGGACGAGGCGATGATCGGGTCCAGGAGGGGGCCGGACTCGAACCAGGTCTCGGTGCCCTCCACCAGGGCGGTGGCCACGCACTGGAACGCGATGGTCAGGTCCTCGAACCGCCGGTCCGGCAGGACGGACTCGATCACCCGGCGCAGGTTGGCGTTGTCGTGGATGGAGACGCCCTTGCGGGCCAGCTGCACGGCCGGGAACATCCCTGCCGGCATCACCCCTTCGTCGGCGAGGCCGCGCCACATCTCCTGGAGCCGCCCCGCCATCGCCAGGGAGGGGTCGGCGGCGATGGCCGAACCGTTGAGCGCACCGACCGAGCAGCCGAGGATGAGGTCCGGTTCGATCCGCCGCTCGAACAGGGCCCGCACCATGCCCACCTGCAGCGCGCCCAGGTTGCCGCCGCCGCTCAGGACGAAGGCGGTGCGGCGGGGCTTGCGCCGGAGGAGGTCGCGGATGCGGGACATGGCCGTGCGCAGGCTACCGCTCGTGACCAGATGGTCACGCGGGGTTCCGGGCCCGCTCCACGGCCCGTCGAACCAGGTCGGCCGTGGCCGCCGGGTGCGTGAGGTGCGCGGCGTGCTCCGCCCCGGCCACGACCCGGTGCTCCCCCAGCGGCGCCTGGTCTGCCACCTCCCGGGTCGCCCGCTGGTGCCACCAGGTGGTGTCGGACCCCGAGGCGGCGAGCACGGGGACGGGCAGGTGGGTCGGGTCGAACGGGGCCGGTCCGTCGAGCGATGCGATGTCGGCTCGCAGCGCGACGCCCTCGGCTCGGCGGTCGGCCCGGGTCCGAGCGGGGAGGCGGCTCCAGAAGTGCTCCCCGATCGCCCGGCGCATGAACGCCTCGGCCTCATCGGCGGGATCTTCCGGCGGCGCACCCGGGGGCTGCGGCCACCAGTCCTCCCAGGGAGTGGGCGGCTCGTAGGCCAGGACCGACGCCACCCGCTCGGGTGCCCGCTCGGCGGCGACCAGGGCGATCACCCCGCCGATGCTGTGGCCGAAGACCGTCACCCGTCGGCCGTCGATCACCGCCAAGAGGTCATCGACGTGGTCGTCGAGCGTTCCCGGGGCGCAGGCCGCGCTGCGGCCGTACCCCCGCCGGTCGTAGCGGATGACGTGCAGGCCGTCGAGGTGCCGGGTCACTCGCCCGAACGACGCTCCTCGGTCCATCGCCCCGTGGACGATGACGACCGCAGGCGCCGCCACGTCGGCGACCGCCGGCTCGGCCACGTGCAGGTCAGGCGGGGCGGGCACGGAACGACCCTACGCAGCCGCGGCCTACCATCACCGCCGTGGAGCTCTGGCTGATCAGACACGGACTGCCCCTGCGGATCGACGGAGGCGACGGCCCTGCCGATCCGCCGTTGTCCCCCGAGGGCGTCGAGCAGGCCGAGCTCATGGCGTCGTGGTGGTCCCGCCACCCCATCGACGCGATCTACGCCAGCCCGATGCAGCGGGCCCACGAGACCGCCAGACCGCTCGCCGCGGCCACCGGGCTGGAGCTCACCTTGGACGACGGCCTCCGGGAGTTCGACGCCCACCTCAACTTCTACGTGCCCATCGAAGAGCTCCGAGCCGACGAGGAGGCGTGGAAGCGCCTCGTCGAGGAGTGGCTCTCCCCCGAAGCGGAGGCGAAGCGCCAGGACTTCCGCGTCCAGGTCATCGCGTCCATCGATGCCATCGTCGCCCGGCACCCCGGCGAGCGGGTCGCGGTGGTGTGCCACGGCGGGGTCATCAACGCCTACCTCTCCGACATCATCTCGCTGCCGGGCACCATGTGGTTCGAGCCGGCGTACACGAGCGTCAGCCGGGCGATGGCGGGCGGCAGCCACAAGCAGCTGGTCAGCTTGAACGAGACGCCGCACCTCCCAAACCTGGTGATGCCGGCCACGATGGGCTGACGCCCCCGGTCGACGCCCGGCTCAGTTCAGGCCGGCGCGCAGGAGATCGATGCGGGTCACGAGCACATCGCGCCGGCGGGGGTCGACCCGCTCGGTGAGCGCATCGAGCACGTCGACCGCCGTGTCGATGCGGCCCACCGTCACGTAGGCCTCGGCCAGCTCCACCTGAGCGCGCGGCGCCTGGCCCACGCCCGGGATGTCGCAGCGCAGCTCCAGGGCGCGCAGGAGGCGGGTCGGGTCCCCGATCGTCCGGTAGACGCCGGCGAGGTTGGCCAGGACCCGGGCCAGGATCTGCGGCCGCGGCGTGGGTGCGAGGAAGGCCGGGTCGAACGTGGCGGTCTGGCCGTGGATGACCCGGAACCGAGCCTCGGCCCCCTTGGCGTCGAGCCACCGTCCGTGGTCGAACGCGTCGAGCCAGCGCGACGGGACCGGTCCGTCGCCGACGAGGAAGTGGCCGGGCATCCCGACCCCGGTGGCGGCCAGATCGAGCCGCTGCGCCACCTCGATGAGCACGATCGCAAGGGTGATGGGGATCCCGGTGCGGCGGCGCAGCACATCGGGGAGCATCGAGTTGCGGATGTCGTAGTAGACGTCGGCGTCGCCGGCGAAGCCCAGCGTGGAGAAGAGGTGGAAGGCGATCGACTCGAGCGTCGCCGAGGCCCCGCCCGCCGTGACGGCCGTCGCGGTCTCGTCGGTCAACGCCTCCATCGAGGCCAGGCCGGCTGCCACCGGCACGGGGTGGCCGAGCTGGGCGGCCAGGACGAAGCACGCCTCGCCGAGGGGCACGACGGGGCTGCGGACGAGCCGGCTGAAGTCGTCGCGGTGGCTCACGACGGAGGGCAGGGCGGGTTCATCGCTGGATGAGGACCAGGCGCTCGCGCGTCATCTCCCGGACCGCATAGTGCGGCCCCTCCTTCGTGTTGCCGCTGTCGCGGACGCCGCCGTAGGGCATCTGGTCGGTCCGGAAGGTCGGCACCTCGTTGACCAGGACACCGCCGAAGTCCAGCTCGTAGGCCGCCCGCATCGCCACGTCGAGGTCCGCGGTGAACACGGCCGCCTGCAGGCCGTAGCGGGTGTCGTTCGCCTGGGCGACCGCATCGCTGAAGTCGTCGTAGCCGATGATGGCGACCACCGGCCCGAAGACCTCGGACCGGCACACCTCCATGTCGGGGGTGACACCCGACAGCACGGTGGGGGCCAGCACCGAGCCTTCGAGGGCCCCGCCGACGAGGACCTTCGCTCCCCCGTCGACCGCCTCGTCGATCCACCCCTTCACCCGGTCGGTCTCCCCGCTGCTGATGAGCGAGGACACGTCGGTGGCCTCGTCGAGCGGGTCGCCCACCACGAGGGCCTCCACCTTGGGCACGAGCGCCTCGGTGAACGAGTCGATGACGTCGTGGTGCACGTAGATCCGCTGGGTCGAGATGCACGACTGGCCAGCATGGCTGAACCCGGCGACGGCGATCTTCGCGGCGGCGGCGGCCCAGTCTCCCGACGGCTCGATGATGACCGGTGCGTTGTTGCCGAGCTCCAGGCCCACGTGCTTGTCCGCGGCCTTGGCTGCGATCCCCCAGCCGACCTCGGGCGAACCGGTGAAGGTGATCACGGCCACGTCGGGGTGCTCGACGAGCGGGTCGCCGACCGCACCGCCGGGCCCGGGGACCACGTTGAGCCAGCCCGGCGGCAGCCCGCACTCGTCCATCAGGATCTCCTGGAGGCGGACCGACGACAGCGGCGTCTGGCTCGCCGGCTTCAGGACCACCGGGCAGCCGGCGGCGATGGCGGGCGCCACCTTGTGGACCACCAGGTTGAGCGGGAAGTTGAACGGCGAGATGGCGGCCACCACCCCTCGGGGCACGCGCAGCGTGAAGCCGAACTTCCCCTCGCCCGGCTGGGCCCCGTCGACCGGGACGACCTGGCCGACCAGCGTGCGGGCCTCGATCGCCGCCGACTGGAAGGTGATGACCGTGCGCTCCGCCTCGACCCGGGCGGTCTTGATGGGCTTCGCCGCCTCCTCGGCGATGATCTGCGCCAGCTCGTCGCGGTGGCGGGTCATCGCGGCGGCGGCTGCGTCGAGGATCTCGGCGCGCTTCCACGGTGGGAGCGGCTCGGCGAGGCAGGCCTTGGCCGCCGCCACGGCCTCCTGCACCTCGTCGGGCCCGCACTTGGGCACCCGACCGATCTCGTGCCCGTCGAACGGCGAGCGCACGGTAATGCTGTCGGGGGTGGTGACGGTGCGGCTGCCGATGCGGACGGCACGTTGTTCGGTATCGGCCATGGCGGGCTCCGATCGGGGGGTCGGCGGTGTGCACGACGGTCTTATCACCGTTCCTGCGGGACAACACCGCTACCCTGCCGCCGTGCCGTCGAGTCCGTGGCCCTTCCTCGATCATCCCGGCCCCCTGGCCTTCGCCCACCGCGGCGGGGCCGGCGACTGGCCCGAGAACACCATGCCGGCGTTCGAGGGGGCGGTGGAGCTCGGCTACCGCTACGTGGAGACCGATGCCCACGTCACCGCAGATGGCGTCTGCCTGGCGTTCCACGACGACCGCCTGGACCGCGTCACCGATCGGACCGGGGTGATCGCCGAGCTGACCTACCAGGAGGTGCGAGCGGCCCGCGTCGACGGTCGGGAGCCCATCCCCCTCCTGGAGGACCTGATCGCGGCGTTCCCCGAGGTGCGGGTCAACATCGACCCGAAGCACGACGCAGCCGTGGATCCGCTGATCGCGGTGATCGAGCGCACCGGCGCCATCGACCGCGTGTGCGTCGGCTCGTTCTCCGACGGCCGCATCACGCGGCTGCGCTCGGCGCTCGGGCCGCGGTTGTGCACGTCGCTCGGACCCAAGGCCATCGCCCGCCTGCGCGGCGGTTCCTTCGGCCTGCCGGCCGGACGCATCGAGGGCGGTTGCGCCCAGGTGCCGCACAAGTACAAGGGCGTGGCCGTCACCGACCGGCGCTTCGTCGAACGGGCCCACGCCGCCGGGCTGCAGGTCCACGTCTGGACGATCGACGACCCCGACGAGATGCACCTGCTGCTCGATCTCGGGGTGGACGGGATCATGACCGACCGGCCGGCGGTCCTGCGCGACGTCCTGCGCAGCCGGGGCGCCTGGTACTGATCCGCGCCGCCATCCTGTGGATGGGCTGTGCACCACGCTGTGCACCGCCGAGGTGAACCTGGGGAGAACGGAAAAGGTTGGGGGACAACCCTGGGGATGGCCGAAAAGTGCTTGACCCCTGCTCCGACCCGGGCGCATGGTGTCCCTCGCCAGGCAGCACGGAGCAGCCAGAGCACCGGGCAGGAAGCCCACGGAGGTCCCGACCAGCTTGCTGGAAAGGTCCGCCGGGGGTGGGTTCGGTGGGATGGAGGCAAACCGGTTTCGTGGTGGGTTCGGAAGACGCAGCTGGCACCCTCGGGTGGCGGAGGCGGGGTCCGGGTCCGGGTCGCCGATCTGGCGCCGACGCCTCCGGGCGACGGAGTCGGGCGAGACCCAGCCGGTCACTCGGCACCGAGGCCTTCGGGTCACGGGGCAGGAGGACGGGCACCGCCGGTCGCTCGGCACCGAGGCCTTCGGGTCACGGAGCAAGAGGACAGGCACCGCCGGCAGCTCGGCACCGAGGCCCTCGGGTCACGGAGCAAGAGAGCAGGCGCCGCCGGTACCCGGCACCATGGCCCTCGGGCCACGGGCGCAGGGGATCCGGCACCCGCCGGTCAGCCGGCACCGAGGCCCCCGGGTCACGGTCGCCGAAGACCGGAGGAGCGAGGTGCAGGAGGTCCACCCCCGGGTGCGGCCGCCCGCAGCTCGCAAACGGTCGGCCCCGAGGAGCTGGCGAGGGAAACCCCGTCGGTTACTCGGGGCCACCACCGTTTTCGGGGCGGTGCGCCCGGCGCCGTCCGCTCGACGCGAGGCTCCCAGGCGCCGTCGGAAGCGGTCGGCGGGGCCCTGCGGCACGGTGGCTCAACTTCGTCGCGTCCGAGCCGACAGGAGCCGTGTCTGGCCTGCTCCCTCCGGGCCTTGCGAGGAGCCACTCCATGTCATCGTCCGTTCGAACCACCGGCCTCCGGGCTGTCGCGCTCGCTGCGACCGTCAGCGTCCTGGCGACGTCGTGCAGCCTCCTGCCCGGCCAGGGCGGCGACGACGCCGGGCCGAACGACGAGGTCACGGTGACGGCCGTGGAGAGCGGCCTGGACGTGGCGGGCAAGCCGGTCCGGGGCGGGCAGCTGATCTACGGGCTCGAGGCCGAGGTCGGCACCACCGGCTACTGCCTGCCCGAGGCCGAGCTGGCCATCTCCGGCATGCAGGTGGCGCGTTCGCTCTACGACACCCTCACCGTGCCCGACGAGAACGGCGACTACGTCCCCTACCTCGCCAAGGCGGTCGACCACGACGACTCCTACAAGGAGTGGACGATCTCGCTGCGGCCCGGCGTGACCTTCCACGACGGCTCGTCGCTCGACGCCGACGTCGTCAAGAACAACCTCGACGCCTACCGCGGCCAGTACGAGGGGCGCAGCCCCCTCCTGTTCACGTTCGTGCTCGACAACATCGCCGAGGTCGAGGCGGTCAACGAGCTGACCGTCCGGGTCACGACCAAGGTGCCGTGGGTCGCCTTCCCCGCCGTGCTGTACGCCTCGGGTCGCCTCGGCATGATGGCCCAGAAGCAGCTCGACGCCAGCAAGACCGACTGCGCCACCAAGCCGATCGGGACCGGGCCGTTCTCGTTCGTCTCCTGGAAGCGGGATCAGGCGCTGAAGGTCCGCCGCTACCCGAAGTACTGGCAGGACGCCCCGGACGGCAAGCCGTACCCGTACCTGAACGCCATCGAGTTCCGGCCGGTCCAGAACAGCGACTCGCGCATCGCCCAGCTCCAGCAGGGCGAGCTCAACATGATGCACACCTCGACCTCGTCGGACATGGCCGAGAGCCTCCCGGCCCTGCGCGACAGCGGCGCCATCAACCTCCTCGTCTCCACGGAGAAGGCCGAGGTGGCCTACGTGATGATGAACAGCTCGGTGGCACCGCTCGATGACCGCGACACGCGGTTGGCCATCGCCCACGCCATCGACCGCGACGCCCTCAACGAGAAGTCGAACAAGGGGTTCCCGGACGTGGCCAGCGGGCCCTTCGCGCCCACGGTCCTCGGCCACCTCGATGATCCCGGGTTCCCCACCTACGACCTGGCCGCGGCCAAGAAGCAGGTCGCCGCGATGAAGAAGGCCAAGAAGGACACGTCGCTCGGCCTGCTCACCTCGGCGGGTCCGGTGGCGGTGCGCCAGGCGCAGATCGAAAAGGAGATGCTCCAGGCCGCCGGCTTCCAGGTCACGCTCGAGATCGAGACCGAAGCCGACCTGATCAAGCGCGTGATCGGCGGCGACTACGAGCTCGCCGCCTTCCGCAACCAGCCCGGCGAGGACCCGGACATGGACTACATCTGGTGGTACGGCGAGAACAACCCGGTGAACTTCGGACGCTTCGACGACCCGGTGATCAACAAGAACCTCGAGATCGGGCGGACCGACCCGGACCGCACCACCCGCCGCAAGGCGTACGAGGCGATCAACGAGCAGTTCGCCAAGCAGGTCTGGAACGTGTGGCTCTGGCACTCGCCCTGGGCCGTGGCCGAGGCGGCGAACGTCCACGGGATCCTGGGTCCCGACCTCCCGGGCGATCAGGGACCGCCGTCTGCGCGCCTCGTGACCGGACACTCCCTGCTGGGCGTGTGGATCGCCCCTGCCTGACCCGCGGGTCAAGTCGCTGCGGCGCGACAACAGAACCCGATGGAGCCAGCTATGGTCGCGGTCACGTCGCTTGCCGGGGGTCACACCCCCGCGGCAGCCGGCTACCGCCCACCGCACATCCAGGGGAACCCATGCGTCCATCAAGCCGGCCGTCCGGCCGCCGTGTCAGTGCCGCCGTCGCCGCCATCTTGGCGCTCAGCCTCTTGGCCTCCGCCTGTGGCGGCACCAAGGCGAGCGACAAGAAGTCCGACGAGAAGCTCAGTGAGAAGGGGCTCGATGCCAAGGCCGGCGAGAGCGGCCTGTCCGACGCCGGCACGCCCAAGCGCGGCGGGACCATCGTCTACGGCGTCGAGGCCGACAGCTCGAGCGGCTACTGCCTCCCCGAGGCGCAGCTCGCCATCTCCGGGATGATGGTCGTGCGGGCCATCTACGACACCCTCACGGTGCCGAACGCCGAGGGCGACTACGTCCCCTACCTGGCTCAGAGCGTCGAGCCCAACGAGGACTTCACCGAGTGGACGATCACCGTCCGCGACGGCGTGAAGTTCCACGACGGCACGGACCTCACCGGCGAGGTCGTGAAGAACAACATCGACGCCTACCGCGGCACCTACAAGGGCCGCAGCCCGCTGCTGTTCACCTTCGTGCTGAGCAACATCGACACCGTCACCGCCGAAGGCCAGACCGTCACGGTGAAGACCAAGGTCCCGTGGGTCGCCTTCCCGGCGTTCCTGTACAGCTCGAGCCGCATGGGGATCATGGCCCAGGCCCAGCTCGACGATCAGGAGAGCTGCGATCGCAAGCTGATCGGCACCGGCCCGTTCAAGTTCGACAGCTGGACCCCGAACGACAAGCTCCTCGGCACCGCCAACCCGGACTACTGGCAGACGGCCCCCGATGGGAAGCCCTACCCCTACGCCGAGGGCATCGAGTTCCGGGTGCTGACCGACAGCACCGTGCGGATCAACTCCCTCAAGAGCAGCGACGGCGCCAACATCATCCACACCACGAACGCCGAGGACATCGGCGGCCAGCTCTACGACCTGCGTGAGGCGGGCGACGTCAACATGCTCGTGTCCGAGGACGGTGGCGAGGTCTCCTTCGTGCAGCTCAACGCCAGCCAGCCTCCGTTCGACGACATCAAGATGCGCCAGGCCCTCGCCTACGGGTCCGACCGAGATGAGATCAACGAGGTCCAGAACGACGGCCTGCCCACCGTGGCCAACGGTCCCTTCGCTCCGGACTCCATCGCCTACATCCAAGATCCCGGCTTCCCGAAGTACGACCTCGAGAAGGCCAAGAAGCTGGTCAAGGAGTACGTCGCCAGCGGCGGCAAGGCCGAGTTCACGGTCACCTCGACCTCGGACCCCGCCACCGTGCGCCTCGCCGAGCTCGTCCAGCAGCGGGCCCAGAAGCTGGGCGTGAAGGTCACGATCGTCAAGCGCGACCAGGCCGCCCTCATCGACGACGCCATCGGCAAGAAGTACCAGGCGATGCTGTTCCGGAACTACCCGGGCGGCGATCCCGACATCAACTACGTGTGGTGGTACGGCGCCGAATCCAACCCGGTGAACTTCGGTGGCTACAACGACGAGACCATCAACAAGCTCCTCGACGAAGGCCGCAGCGAGCCCGATGCGGCCAAGCGGGCCGAGATCTACAAGGACATCAACAAGGAGTTCGCGAAGCAGGTCTGGAACATGTGGTCCTGGTACACGCCGTGGGCTGTGGTCGAGAAGAGCAACGTGCACAACATCCTGGGCCCGCCGCTCCCCGGCGAGGACCCGTCGAAGGCGGGCGAGGAGACCACCGACGACCCGGCGCTGCAGCCCTCCACCGGCCTAGCCACCGGCCACTCGCTCCTCGGGCTCTGGATCGACAACTGATCCCTCGTCTGTCCCCACCCACCCGTCTCTTCGAACTGAGGCGGCTCGTCGCACCATGCGGCGAGCCGCCTGAGAGAGGACCATTCGGATGCTGCTGATCGGCAAGCGGATCCTGCAACTCGCCGTGGTGTTCGTGTGCGTCACGTTCTTCACCGTGGCGCTCATCTCGATGGTGCCCGGCAAGCCCGAGGTCGTCGTCATCCCCTTCGACAACCCCGAGCAGACCCAGCGCCAGGCGTTCCGGGAGGAGAACCACCTCGACCGACCGCTGGTCGTGCAGTGGACCTACTGGGCCCGGGACTTCCTCAGCGGCGACATGGGGAACTACTACACCTCGACCGGGACGAACCCGGTCCGCGACCGCATCGGGGCGGCACTGCCGATCTCGCTGCTGCTCATCCTTTACGTGCAGATCGTGTCGCTCGGCATCGCCATCCCCCTCGCGGTGTGGGCGGCGTACAAGTCCGGGAGCCGGGCGGACAAGCTCTTCAACGCCGGGGCGTTCGGGTGCATCTCGCTCCCCGGCTTCGCCGTGGCGCTCATCTTGACGTACCTGTTCGGGGTCAAGATGAGCCTGGTGCCGACCGACGGGTACACCTCGCCGTCGGACGGCATCACCGAGCACATCAAGTCCATGGCGGTTCCCGTCCTGGCGCTGTCGCTCGGCCAGATCGCCGTGTACATGCGGCTCCTGCGCTCGGACCTGGTGTCCACGCTGCAGGAGGACTTCATCCTCATGGCGAAGGCCAAGGGCATCTCCAACCGCCGGGTGCTGTGGCGCCACGCGCTGCGGCCCTCGAGCCTCACGCTGCTCACGGTCGCCGGGCTCAGCGTCGGCACGCTCATCGGTGGCGCACTGGTGGTCGAGTACCTCCTGCGCATCCCGGGGATGGGCTCGCTCATCGGTGAGGCCGTCCTCAAGCGCCAGTACGTGGCCCTGCAGAGCATGGTGGCGATCATCGCCATCTTCTTCGTGCTGTTGAACTTCTTGATCGACTACCTGTACACGGTGCTCGATCCCCGGATCCGGGAGCGCCGCTCATGAGCGAGAGCACGTCGATCACCACCATCGCCGGCCACACGGCGAACGACCGGGTCCAGATGGCGGGCGGCACCGCGCCGGCAGCTGCGACCGATGACCCGGGCAAGACCAAGAAGAAGCGCCTCGGCATCACCGGCTGGATCGCCGCCGGGTGGCTGATCTTGATCATCGGCTCGGCGCTCCTCGCCGACCTGCTGCCGCTCAACGATCCGGCCGCCGAGGTCGCCGACAAGCGGTTCGCCCCCTTCCAGCCGGGGGGCCCCATCCTCGGCGCCGACGCCAACGGACGCGACCTGCTGGCCCGGACCATCTACGGGGCCCGCATGTCGCTGATCATCGCCTTCTTCGCGGTGATGATCGGCTTCGTCATCGGCGGCTTCCTCGGCCTGCTGGCCGGGTACTTCCGCAACTGGGCCGGCAACGCCCTCGTCAGCGTGTTCGACATCTTGTTGGCCATCCCGCAGCTGGTGCTGGCGCTGTCGCTGGTGTCGGTGCTGAAGGGGTCCCCGGAGCCGGTCGGCCCCGGGCAGACCGAGCCGTTCAAGCTCCCGGTGTCGCTCATCTTGATCCTCGCCCTGGGCATCGTGTCGATCCCGCTGCTCGCCCGGATCACCCGAGCGTCCACGCTCGCGTGGTCCCAGCGCGAGTTCGTGATGGCCGCCCGGGCCCAAGGCGCCACCCACGGCCGCATCATCTTCCGCGAGGTCCTTCCCAACGTCTTGCCGGCGATGGTGTCCATCGCCCTGCTGGGCATGGCCATCGCCATCGTGGCGGAAGGAGGGCTGGCCATCCTCGGGGCGAGCGTCGACCCGCCCCAGGCCACCTGGGGCACGATGATCGCCACCGGCCAGTCGGAGCTGCAGCAGGCGCCGTTCATCGTGTGGATCCCGATCTTCGCCGTGTTCGCCACCGCCGCCTCGCTCAACTACCTGGGCGACGTCATGCGGGACCGCTTCGACGTCCGGGAGAGCGCGCTGTGACCGACGTGACCGACACCGCCACCGCTCCCCTGCCCGATCCCCCGGCCGGCAACGCCCCGCTGCTCGAGGTGACCGACCTCCACACCTCGTTCTCCTCGGACCGCGGCACCGTCCGCGCCGTGCGCGGCGTCAGCCTGAGCCTCCAGCGCGGCCGCACGCTCGGCATCGTCGGCGAGTCCGGATCGGGCAAGTCCGTGCTGTCCCGCTCGATCATGGGGCTCATGCCCGGCAACGCCACCCGCACGGGCAGCGTCATCTACGACGGCAACGAGATCCTCAACGCCAAGCCCGACGTCATGCGCTCCTACTGGGGCGATCAGATGTCCATGGTGTTCCAGGACCCGATGACGGCCCTGAACCCCGTGCTGCGGGTGGAGCGCCAGATCACCGAGTCGCTCCACGAGCACCTCGATCTCACCAAGCAGCAGGCCAAGGACACGGCGCTCGCGCTGCTCACCTCCGTGGGCATCCCCGAGCCCGCTCGGCGCCTGCGGATGTATCCGCACGAGATGTCCGGCGGCATGCGCCAGCGCATCATGATCGCGATCGCTCTGGCCTGCGGGCCGCGGATGCTCTTCGCCGATGAGCCCACCACGGCGCTCGACGTCACGGTGCAGGCGCAGATCCTCGACCTGCTCCAGGAGCTCCAGCGCGACCGCCAGATGGCGATGATCCTCGTCACCCACGACCTCGGCGTCGTCGCCGGTCGGGCGCACGACATCGCGGTGATGTACGCCGGCCAGATCGTCGAGCAGGCGTCGGCCAAGGCCCTGTTCGCCAACGTGCGCCACCCCTACACCGAGGCCCTGCTGCAGTCCATCCCCAAGCTGGAGATGGCCAAGCACACCAAGCTCGACGCCATCGGCGGCCGGCCGCCGGACCTCGTGAACCTCCCCCAGGGCTGCCCGTTCGCCCCCCGGTGCCGCTACGCGCAGGACCGCTGCCACGTCGATGCGCCGGCGCTGCTCCCCGACCCCACCGACCCGACCCACCTCGTCGCCTGCCACTTCCCGGTGGGCACCGACCTCGAGGTGCCCCGCCACGAAGCAGCGGTCGACGGCGTGCTCGACCACCCCGAGGTGCTCGACGCCGTCCTCGAAGCCGATCCCGACCACGACGACCTGCCGTCGGCTCAACCCGGTGCCAACACGCCAGGTGCCCACGCGTCTGGTGCACGAGAAGAAGGAGCCGACTGATGGCCGGCATCGGTGACGCCCACCTCCGCGCCCCCGAGGACGCGCTCCTCCGCGTGGAGAACCTGGTGGTCGAGTTCAAATCCGGACGCCGTCAGACGGTCCACGCCGTCACCGACGTGTCGCTCGACGTCCTCCCCGGCGAGACCCTCGGGCTCGTCGGCGAGTCCGGGTGCGGCAAGTCGACCACCGGCAAGGCGATCATGCAGCTGCCCACGCCCACGTCGGGTCGGGTCCTGTTCGAGGGGACCGATCTCGTCGGGGTCGAGGGCAAGCCGCTGCGGGAGCTGCGCACGCGGCTCCAGATGATCTTCCAGGATCCCATCTCGTCGCTGAACCCCCGCCGCAAGGTGGAGCGGATCATCTCCGAGGGGCTCGACATCTGGAAGGTCGGCAGCCGCGAGGAGCGCGAAGCCAAGGTCGACGAGATGCTGCTGACCGTGGGTCTCGACCCGGCGGTCGCCCGGGGCCGGCGCGCCCACCAGTTCTCCGGCGGCCAGTGCCAGCGCATCTCCATCGCCCGCGCCGTGCTGACCGAACCGAAGCTCATCGTCTGCGACGAACCGGTCTCCGCCCTCGACGTGTCGGTGCAGGCCCAGATCCTGAACCTGCTCGAGGACATGAAGGGCCGCTACGGCCTGACCCTCCTGTTCATCGCCCACGACCTGGCCGTGGTGAAGAACATCAGCGACCGGGTGGCGGTCATGTACCTCGGCCGGCTCTGCGAGGTCGGCGATCCCGACGTCATGTACGAGAACCCGGCCCACCCCTACACCGCCGCCCTGCTCAGCGCGATCCCGGTCCCGGACCCCGACGTCCGGCCCGACCGGCGCCAGACGCTCGGCGGCGAGATCCCGTCGCCGTTGTCGCCGCCGTCGGGCTGCCGGTTCCGCACCCGCTGCCCGCGAGCCGACCAGCAGTGCGTGGACGAGGTTCCGGTCATGGCCCAGATCGAGGGCGATCACTACGTGGCCTGCCACCATCCGCTGGCGCCCGGCGAGTCCATCACCCAGGTGGCCCTGGCCGGGACCACAGCCTGACCGCTCCGCCGACGCCGCCCGCCCGCCGACCCCGGGCGCCGCGCCTCGATCCCGACACGCGGCGCGGCCTCATCGCCGAAGCTGCTGAGCGCCTGCTCGCCGAGCACGACCCCCTCCTCGTCACGTTCGACGAGGTGGCCGAAGCTGCGGGTGTCTCCCGCGCCCTGGTGCACACGTACCTGGGCGACCGGCGCGGGCTCATCGACGCCGTCCAGGTGCAGATCGTGAGCCGGCTCGACACCTGGGTCGGCCACGGCCTCGGCCGGGCGAGCACCACGCCGGCCCGGGTCCGCGCCATCGTGCAGGGCACGTGCTCGTTCGTGGAGGCGGAGCAGGACGCGTGGGGCGTCCTCGGCGCGAGCGGGGGGTTCGACCACCCGGCGCTCCACGGGGTGCGCGCCCGGTGGGCGACACGGCTCACCGCAGACGGTGACCTCGATGAGATCCGCGCCCAGGCGGTGATCAGCGCCGTGCTGGGCTCGGCCGGTTCGTGGATGAACCGGGGCGTCGACCCCGCCCGCATCGAAGCGGCCCTCAGCCCCCTGCTGCACGCCGACGACGACGGGGACGAGGACCGTGACGACGACGGTGAGGATGACGACCGCTGATCTTGCGCTGACGGCACCGCTCCCCGATTCGCCGACATGTCCGATCCAGCCGGTCGACGTGGCAGGATGCCGACCATGAAGGCAACCCTCCACACCAACCGCGGCGACATCAACCTGAACCTGTTCGCCGACACCGCCCCCAAGACCGTGGCCAGCTTCACGAGCCTCGCCAAAGGCGAGCCCAGCTGGCGCGACGAGGAGATCGGCCAGAGCCGCACCACCCCGTTCTACGACGGCCTCATCTTCCACCGCGTGATCGACGGATTCATGATCCAGGGCGGTTGCCCTGACGGCTCCGGCCGCGGCGGCCCCGGCTACCAGTTCGACGACGAGTTCGGCGGCCCGCACGACTTCAACGCCCCCTACAAGCTGGCGATGGCCAACGCCGGGCCCGGCACCAACGGCTCGCAGTTCTTCATCACCACCGGGCCCACCCCGCACCTGCTCAACCGCCACACCATCTTCGGCGAGGTCGCCGACGACGAGAGCAGGGCCGTGGTCGACGCCATCAGCTCCACGCCGGTCGGCCGGGGCGACCGCCCCAACGACGACGTCGTGATCGACCGCGTCACCATCACCGACTGACCGTCGGTGGAGCTGGATCTGGCCGCCATCCACGAGCGGCTCGCGGCGGAGCTCGGTGACCGCCCCTGCCTGGTCTGGCGCGACCGGACCTGGTCCTGGGCCGAGGTCACCGACCGGTCCCGGCGGCTGGCCAACGTGCTGCTCGCCCACGGCGTCACCCGGCGCGCGTCCCTCGCGGACTGCGCCGGGTGGGAGTCGCCGCACCACCACGTGGGCCTGTACCTCCACAACGGCAACGCCTACCTGGAGGCCCAGCTCGGGGCGGCGAAGGCCGGCGCCGGCGCGTTCAACGTCAACTACCGGTACGTGGCCGACGAGCTGGCCTACCTGCTCCTGGATTCGTCGGCTGCGGCCATCGTCTACCAGGGCTGCTTCGCCGACACCTTGGCTGCGGTGCTCCCCCGCCTCGAGCGCCAGCCCCTCCTGCTGCGGGTGGACGACGGCTCCGGCGACGCCCTGCTGCCCGGCGCGCTCGACTACGAGCGCGCCATCGCCAGCGCCTCCCCCGAGCCGCCCGGGGTGGCCACGTCCGGCGACGACCTCTACGTGCTCTACACCGGTGGCACCACCGGCAACCCCAAGGGCGTGCTGTGGCGCCAGGCCGACTTCCTCGTCGCGGCGCTCGGGGTCCGCCGCAAGGACGGGACCGAGCACGAGTCCATCGAGGAGCTCGTCGAGCCTGCGGTCCGCCGCAACCTGGCGACGCTGCCGGCTCCCCCGCTGATGCACGGCGCGGCGATGTGGAACGCCCTCAGCACCTGGATCAGCGGCGGGACCATCGTCATCCAGGACCGGGTCGACCGCATGGATCCGGCCGACATCCTCGACTCGTGCGAGCGCCACGGGGTCTCGTCGCTGCTCATCGTGGGCGACGCCTTCGCCCGGCCGCTGGTCGACGAGCAGCGCCGCCAGCCTCGCGACCTGTCCGCGCTGCGGTTCCTCCTCACCGGCGGCGCCATCTTGTCGCCCTCGCTGCGGACCGAACTGCTGGACCTCGTCCCGCAGCTCCGCATCGTCGACGTCCTCGGATCCTCCGAGTCGGGACGACAGGCCGTGGCCAACACCGTCGCCGGCGACGAGATCGGCCCCACGCGCTTCGCCCCGTCGGCCACCGCCGCGGTGCTCGACGACCAGCTCACCCGCCGCCTCACACCCGGCGACGGCGAGATCGGCTGGCTGGCCCAGGGCGGCCGCATCCCCCGCGGCTACCTGGGCGATGAGGCCAAGACCCAGGCCACCTTCCCCGTCATCGACGGGGAGCGCTGGTCCGTGCCCGGCGACCGCGCCGCCCTTCGTGCCGACGGCTCGGTGGAGCTGCACGGCCGCGAGTCGGTGACCATCAACACCGGCGGCGAGAAGGTTTTCGCCGAAGAGGTCGAGCAGGTGCTCAAGGACCACCCGGGCGTCTACGACGTGCTGGTGGTCGGGCGGCCCTCGGCCACCTGGGGCCAGGAGGTCGTCGCCGTCGTGGCTGCCACCCCCGGCCGCACCATCGACCTCGAGGCCCTGCGGAGCGTCGGCGCCGAGCGCCTGGCCCGCTACAAGCTCCCCAAGGACCTCGTCCTCGTCGAGCGCATCTCGCGGTCCCCGTCCGGCAAGCCGGATTACGCATGGGCGCGCGAGCAGGCGGCGGCCGGCCACGGCCCCACCGCCTGAACCTGGGCACCCGTCCCGAGGTGGCGGTGCCGGCCACCTGCCCGCTACCGTCAGGCGCCCGGTGGAACACGTGTTCGCCGCTTCAGCCCATGCATCAGCGCACCGTCGACCTTCCGTTCCCGATCGATCTCCACCGGACCTTCGCCGCGATCCGGCGCGGGCAGCACGACCCCACGTGCCGGTTCGACGACTCCGGGGTGTGGCGGGCCTCGCGCAGCCCCGCCGGCCCCGTGACCCTGCGCCTCGTGTCCCACGGCGACCAGGTGGAGGCCACGGCCTGGGGCGAGGGCGCCGACGCCGCCCTCGACGCCGTGCCGACCCTCATCGGCTGCCACGATGACAGCGACGACTTCGACCCGCAGCACCCCCTGATCGCCCGCCTCTGGCGCGACTTCGCCGCCGTGCGCATCCCGCGCTCCGGCGCCGTCACCGAGACGCTGATCAACGTCGTGCTCGAGCAGCGGGTCACCACGTTCGAGGCGCGCCGGGCCCAGACCCAGCTGGTCCAGCGCTGGAGCGAGCCCGCACCTGGCCTCGGCGACCTCATGCTGCCCCCGGACCCCGAGGTCATCGCCGGCGTCGCCTACTACGACCTCCACGTCATCGGCGTCGAGCGCAGCCGGGCCGACACGGTCCGCCGCGTCGCCGCCACCGCGCGCCGCCTCGAGGCGCTCACCCTCCTCCCGCCCGCCGAGGCCACGCAGCGCCTCACCAGCATCGTGGGCGTCGGCCCCTGGAGCGCGGCTGAGGTGGCCCTCACCGCCCTCGGCGACGCCGACGCCGTCCCGGTGGGCGACGTCCACCTCCCGTCCACGGTCACCTACGCCCTCACCGGCGAGGCCGTCGACAGCGACGACGCCATGCTCGAGATCCTCGAGCCCTTCGCCGGCCACCGCGGTCGCGTCCTCCGCCTCATCGGCGCCGCCGGCATCAGCGCCCCCCGGCACGCCCCCCGCTACGCCCCCCGGGACATCCGGGACCAGTAGTCCGGCCTGTGGACAACTTCCGCAATCCACAGGGTTGCTCCCCTTCCTCCGCACAGACGGGTCGTCGTACGGTGGACTTCGTCGGCTGACGAAGGAGGTCACCATGTCCAGCTACCGGGTCACGTTGAAGGACCGCAGCACCGAGGAGATCGACGACGTCGACGCCTACCAGCAGGAGGGGCAGATGACGACGTTCTTCCGCACCGGATCGGACCGCCAGGTGGTCGACACCTGGAGCACCCGGATGGCCAGCTTCCGGACGTCGGAGATCCTCGCCATCCGCCGGTTCGATGCGGTGGCCGCCGCCGCCGTGGCGCCCGTCGCCGACCTCCGCTCCGCTGACCTGCGCTCCGCCTAGCCTGCACCCATGTCGCTCGCCGAGCCGGTCCCGGAGACCCAGACCTTCCCCTGCCCCCGCTGCGAGGCCCCGGCCACGGAGGCCTACTACGGCCCCTGCACATCGTGTCGCGCCGAGCTCCGGGCCGACCAGGCCGGCGAGGCCCGCGACGTCGCCGTCGACTACGTCCCCAAGATGAACGTCACCCCCAACGCCGTCGCCTCCAAGGACTGAAGGCGCAAGGTCGGCTCGACCAGGTCGGGGCCTCAGGTCTCGGGCGGGTCGAACAGGGCGACGGCGGAGGGCTCCCACGCTTCGGTGGTGGTGGTGAGGACCTCGGGCACCCGCTTGGCACCGATGGCGTTGAAGAGCGCCGGGCAGGTGTCCTCGTGGGTGATGTACTCGGTGCTGTACACGAGGAAGATCTGACGGTCGCCGGCCCGCTCGAGCAGGTCCCGGGCGAAGTCGTCGACAGTGACCTCGTCGAGGCGCTCGGTGTAGTCGGTCCAGTCGACGAGGTCCGGCGACTCGAAGCGCGGGTAGGTGACCTGGTCGTAGCGCCCGTCGAGGACGCGCGCGGTGGAGGGGCCCAGCTGGTCCGGGCAGAAGACGACGAGCGCGTCGTCGTCGGCGCGAGCCTCGATGGCCTCGGCGGACCGGCGCGCGTCGGAGCGATCCACCGTGACGTTGCGGTAGCCGCCGATGGCGCCGAGGCCGAGCAGCACGACCAGGGCGATCATGAGCGGCCGCCGGGACAGCTGGGCCAGCCCGAGCGCCGCGAGCAGGAACACGAACGGGATGAAGACGGCGGCGTAGCGGCTGGCGTAGGTGGCACCGGTGGCGTACCCGACGACGCAGCCGACGGTGAGGGTGCCGACGATGGCGATGGCGAAGGGGCGGCCCTTGGGGCGGGTGGCGAGGTCGATGTCGATGTGGGCACCGCCGAGGCCGCGGCCGGTGAGCCCGGTGGCCATCAGCAGGGCGACGAACCAGCCGAGGGTGATCGCTTCCGCCTGGCCGCCGCCGCCCAGGTCGGCGAGGGTGAAGGTGAGCATCTCGGTGGGGCGGACCGGCCGGGCCCAGGGCGTGCCGGTGTGGGCGCCCTGGTACAGCAGGTTCGGCAGCCACGGCAGGAACACGATGCCGCCGGCGACCATGGCGAGGATGACGTTGCGCGCCATGCGGACGTCGTCGGGGCGGCCGTCGCGGTGGGCGTGCACGAGCCGGACGATGAGGGCGATGCCGACCACGACGAGCAGCCACATGGACCAGTAGTGGGTCCACAGCAGCAGCGCCACGATGGCCGAGAAGCCGACGAGGCGGGCGAGGTTCGGCCGGCGCAGCAGGTCGTCGAGCAGGAGCCAGCCGGCGAGCACCAGCAGCATGACCAGCGAGTACATGCGGGTCTCGGTGCCGTACCGCAGCGCGTAGGGCGACACCGCCACCACGGCCATGGTCAGCCACGCGCCGCGAGCGCCGCCGAAGCGCTTCCCGGCGATCCAGAACAGCGGCAGGGCCGCCACGGTGAAGACCCCCGACATCGCCCGCACGGCGACATCGCCCTCGCCGAACACGCTCATCCACCCGTGGAGCAGCAGGTAGTAGAGGGGTGGGTGGCCGTCGTGGCGGAGGGCCTCGACCAGGTCCGAGAGCGGGAGCCGGGCGATGTCGACGCTCAGCGCCTCGTCGAGCCACAGCGGCGACGTCGTGACGAAGCGCAAGACCACGCCGACGACCAGGGCGCCGACGATGAGCAACTGGAACGCCCGGGTCCAGGAACCCCAGGCCAGCGGATCGGTCTCGTCGGGGTCGACGGCCGCCGCAGCCAGGTCGGGGGTGGAAGGTGGGGGCACGGCGGGCGACGCTACTGCTGCGCCTCGTGGCGGCCCAAGGCACCCGGCGCCCGCTGCGCCCGCAGGCCGCCCTTGAACCGCTGGAGCGGCAGCTCGAGCAGGTACCAGCTGACGGCGGCGAACACGGTGCCGACGCCCACGCCGACCACCACGAGGTAGGGGAAGCTGCTGTCGCCGGGCACGCTGTGCACCCACCCCGGCCAGCTCGGCGAGCCGAACGCCCCGAGGCTGGTGATGGAGCGCTTCATCCAGTCCAGGTGCCAGAGGTAGATGCCGTAGGACACGGTGCCGAGCCACACCACCGGCTTCCAGGACCAGGCCCGGCGCGCCCACGTCCGGTCCTGCGGCCCGAACACGGCGGGGATCATCATCAGGAGCGTGAACAGGGCGAGCGACAGCTGCCGGCGGTGCCAGAACCACCCCGAGTAGCCCTCCTCGAAGGTGCGTGCCCCGATGCGGTAGGCGTACCAGAGGAAGATCGCGGCGGCGGCCAGCCACCAGACCTCGACCCGGGCGGCGAGGCGGTCCAGGCGCGCACGGAGGGCGTCGTCGTGGACGGACCACACCGACACCACGGCGAGCGCCATGCCCGTGCCGAACAGGTCCAGGTTGGTTGGCAGCCAGTCGAAGGCGATGCCGACCTTCGAGGGCGCCCACGCCTCGATGGCGATGCGCGACGCCGTGCCACCGACGATCAGCAGGGCGCAGCCGGCCAGGTGGAGGGCCACGGTCTGGCCCACGGTCCGGGCCCGGCGGCTGACCGCAGCCAGCGCCATCGCCCAGACCGGCAGGAAGAGGTAGAAGCTCATCTCCGTGGCGAGGCTCCACGCCTGCACGATCCCGCCGAACACGGTGGACGGCGAGTAGATCTGCAGGAACAGGTAGAAGCGCCACCACTGCGGGCCCAGGTCGAAGGTCCCGATGGCCCAGAAGAACGTGAGCGCCGCCCAGTAGGCCGGCACGATGCGCAGGACCCGGCGCCACCAGAACCCGCCCGTGCGCTGGGCCGTGCGCCCCTCCACCTGGGCCGCCACGAACGGCCGGTAGATCAAGAAGCCCGACAGCACGAAGAACACGGCCACGCCGCTGTCCATGACCGCCGTGAGGTCGTAGAGACGCCCGGTGCGCTCCGGCCCGGCGGCGGAACCGGCGTGGTGGACGACCACCATGAGCGCGGCGATGGCGCGGAGGATCTCGAACCCTCCGAAATGCACCCGCGGCGGGGTGAGACGAGTAGTTTCGAAGCCATCGCGTGCCAGGACGGCCGTGGTCATCGAGCTCCCACCCCAGGCTGGGCGGGGCGCCAACCGGTGGCCGAGGTCGCAGATGTCACGCCACCGATTCTTCCACGCCCACCCTCCAGGACGGTTCCTCCTCCATGTCCGACGCAGCTCCCGACACGCCCACCACCGACCACGAGGTCGTCGTCATCGGCGCCGGGCCCGCCGGGCTCACCGCGGCGTTCCAGTTCCACAAGCACGGCGTGTCCTCCACCATCATCGAGAGCGACGACCGCGTCGGCGGCATCTCCCGCACGGCGCAGCAGGACGGCTGGCGCTTCGACATCGGCGGTCACCGCTTCTTCACCAAGGTCCAGCCGGTGGAGGACCTGTGGCACGAGATCCTCCCCGACGAGGACTTCTTGATGCGGCCGCGCAAGAGCCGCATCTTCTACAACGGCAAGTACTTCGACTACCCGCTGAAGGCGTCGAACGCCCTCAAGAACCTGGGCATCATCGAAGCCGTCCTGTGCGTGCTGTCCTACGCCTGGGCCAAGGTGCGTCCGCCGAAGGACCAGACCAACTACGAGGGCTGGCTCGTCGCCCGCTTCGGCTGGCGCCTCTACCGCACCTTCTTCAAGACGTACACCGAGAAGCTGTGGGGCGTGCCGGTGAGCGAGATGCCTGCTGACTGGGCGGCGCAGCGGGTCAAGGGCCTGTCGCTCGGCAACGCCATCTGGAACGCCCTGCTGCCCAAGAAGAACCAGAAGGACATCACCTCGCTCATCGAGGAGTTCCAGTACCCCAAGTACGGGCCCGGGATGATGTGGGAGACCTGCACCGACAAGGTCGTCGCCCAGGGGTCAGAGGTCATCATGGAGACCTCGGTCACCAAGGTGTCTCACGCCGACGGCAAGGCGAACCAGGTCACCGCCACCCACAAGGACGGCACCACGTCGACCTACCCGGCCACCGAGGTCATCTCCTCGATGCCGATCTCGCACCTGCTCGAGGCCATGGACCCGCCGGTCCCCGCCGAGGTCAAGGCCGCCGCCGCCGACCTGCGCTACCGGGACTACATGATCGTGGCGCTCGCCATGCCCGAGGAGCTCATCGGCTTCGACGACAACTGGATCTACATCCACGACCCGAAGGTCCGCACCATGCGGATCCAGAACTTCGGCTCCTGGTCGCCGTACATGGTCAAGGAGGGGCGCAACACCCTCGGCCTGGAGTACACGGTCTGGGAGGGCGACGACGAGTGGAACGCCGACGACGACTGGCTGATCGAGCGGGCCAAGAAGGAGCTCGAGCAGCTCGGCCTGTGCAAGGCGGGCCAGATCGAGGCCGGCTGGGTCGTCCGGCAAGCCAAGGCGTACCCGATCTACGACGAGCGCTACCGGGCCAACGTCGACATCCTCCGGGCCTGGCTCCGCGAGCACGCCAGCAACGTCCACCCCGTGGGCCGCAACGGCATGTTCCGCTACAACAACCAGGACCACTCCATGTTCACGGCCATGCTCACGGTCGAGAACATCGCCACCGGCACCACCCACGACGTGTGGGAGGTCAACGTGGAAGAGGAGTACCACGAGGAGGCCACCTCCTCGGTGAAGGAGAAGTTCATCGCCGAGAAGGAGGGCCGGGCCCCCGGTTCCCACGGCACCGGCCGTGACGCCCCCGTGATCAAGCGCGAGGTCATCGACGCCCACAAGCCCGACACGTCGGCCAAGAGCGACGACCTCGCCGCCATGGACCACGACGCCGGAACCGAGATCGCCGGCGAGACCGAGGCGTAGGACGCCCGTTCGCTTCGATCGATGCCCGTGGAACCCGACGACCGCCTCCCCGACACCGTCCTCGCCGCCGCCGTCCGCCGCGTCGCCCGGGGCAGCCGGGTCAGCACGGTGTCGGCCGTTGAGCGCGACCGCGCCATCGCCCTGCTCGACCAGGCCACCGCCATCCTCGCTCAGGAGGAGACGCCGGGACCGTTCTGGCTCACGGGCCTCCGCTCGTTCGAGGACTTCGACCTCACCGCCAGCCTGGCCACGATCCACACGTACTCGCCGGCGCTCGGCGACGCCAACCCCTTCGCCCCGCAGGTGGACCTCGAGGTGACGGCCGACAAGGTCGTGCAGGGCACGGTCACGTTCGCCGAGATCCACAACGGCCCGCCCTGGGACACCTGCCACGGCGGCGTCGTCGCCCTCGTGTACGACGACATCGTGGGGCTCGCCGCCATGGTCGGCGCCGGCGGCGGCATGACCGCTCGTCTCACGGTCAACTACCGCAAGCCCACCCCGCTGTTCGAGCCGATCACCTTCCGGGCCTGGCTCGAGGAGCACGAGGACCGCAAGTTCCTCGCCCGCGGCGAGATGCGCCATGGCGACACGCTCCTGAGCGAAGCCGACGGCCTCTTCATCCGGCCCCGGGGCTTCCCGCCCGGCGTCACGACCGGCTGACCACGCGCTCGCCACCGAGGGGTTCGGCGCCGCCTGGGTCGTGGTCACCCTCCGACTCGCCGTCGCCGGCGTTGGCGGCGTGGATCGGGCTCTGGGCCCTCCCCCAGCGGCCGTCGGCCAGGCAGGCGGCGGCGATGATCAGCAGCGGGATGACGGGGACCTTGAAGCGCTGGTCGCCGAAGAACAGGAGCGGGACCAGCGCGGTCATGACGGTGGCGCCGACGAGGACGTAGGCCTCGGGCTCGCGGCGTCGGGTGAGCTGGACGAGGCCGGCCAGGCCGGCGGCGACGACGAGCCAGTAGAAGCGATCGGCGATCCAGATGAGCCGGGACTCCGTGTCGAGGGCCATCCACCGGTCCAGGCGGTACGACTGCACGGCGAAGAGGCCGTCGTGGTCGCCGTCTCGGACCCACATGAAGTAGGTCCGGCTCCAGAGCAGCCACGGCTCGCGGTCGATGTTGTCGATCATCCCGCGCACCGCGATGCGTTGCTTCTCCTTGTCGCTGCCCAGCTCGGCGGAGATGCCGTCGGAGAAGTCGAAGTCGGTCTGGCACGCCTCGAGCCCGGCCTTGAACTCGCCCGTGGCGCCGTCGGCGTGGCCCATGCACAGGTTGTCGCCCGTGTTGGTGGAGATCGGGACGAAGGCGTGGAGCCGGAGCTCGTTGCGGATGGTCCACGGCACGATGCACACCAAGACACCGAGGAGCAGCGCACCGGTCCACCGGGCGATGACGCGGTAGTCCTTCCGGGTCCACAGCCAGCACAAGACGACCACGGGGATGACGGCGAGCGAGATCGGCCGGACCATCACGGCGAGCCCGAGCACGACTCCGCACCCGGCGATGCGGGGCGTGCGGAACGAGGCGTCCCAAGGCCGCGACAGCAGCAGCGCCAAGAAGGCGAGGAACAAGAAGTTGTAGAGCGTCTCGCCGAGCAGGGCACCCGTGTGGAAGATCAGGTTCGGGTAGAGCGCGTAGACCACGGCGGCGACGAGGGCGGCGGTGGATCCCGCCACGCGCTTCGTGACCGACGCCGCCAGACCCACCGAGGCGGCGCCGAGCACGGCCTGGACCAGCCCGGCGGCGAGCCACGGCTCGTTCGTGAACGGCGTGCTCGCCCAGGTGATGATCCCGAGGAACCACGGATAGCCGGGCGGGTAGTAGGCGGTGGCCTGGCCGGTGAACGGCTCGGTGAAGCCGTTGCCGTCCGCGATCTGGCGGGCGAACCCGAGGTACCGGGAGGGGTCCCGGAAGATCCCGCCGTCGTCCGACCACGGCTCGCGGCTCACCCACAGCACCCACGCCACCCGGACCGCCAGGGCCACCACGATGACGACCGCCAGGAGGCGGCGGTACCGGCGGTCGGTCACGACGCCGGGGTGCCCCTGCCCGACAGCCTGCTCCGGACGCCCCACGTGGTCACCCGGGCCATCGACTCGGCCATGATCTTCACGGACATCTTCGAGGTGCCGTACTCCCGGTCCACGAAGGTGATCGGGATCTCCTCGAGCCGCAGCCCGGCCTGGACCATGCGCAGGGCGACCTCGCTCTGGAAGGCGTACCCGTTGGCACGGGTGGAGTCGATGTCGATGGTCTCGAGCGTGGTGGCCCGGTAGGCGCGGAACCCGCCCGTGGCGTCCTTGATGCCGAGGCGCAAGACGCCGGCGGTGTAGCGGTTTCCGTAGCGGGAGAGCAGGCGACGGTGCAGCGGCCAGCCGGGCGTGGACCCGCCCGGGACGTACCGGCTGCCGATGGCGCAGTCGACCCCGTCGCCGACGGCATCGAGCAGCGTCGGGATCATCGCCGGGTCGTGCGAGAAGTCGCAGTCCATCTGGATGATGACCTCGTAGCCCTGGTCGAGCCCCCAGCGGAAGCCCTCGCGGTAGGCGGCCCCGAGGCCCTCCTTGCCGGGACGGTGCAACACGTCGACCCGGCCCAGCTCGGCGGCGGCCTTCTCGGCCAGCTCGCCCGTGCCGTCGGGGCTGTTGTCATCGCACACCAAGATGTCGGTCTGCGGAGCGGCGGCGCGCACGGCCCGGAGGAAGCGGTCGACGTTGGCCGCCTCCTGGTAGGTGGGCACGCAGACCAGTGTTCGCACGATGGGCGAGGCTACTTGTCAGTCGCTTCCGGCCGGGCACCCGCCGTCGGCCGTGCGGCGCCGGTAGACCTCGAAGAAGGTGCGGTCGCCCTCGCCGTAGTCGCCGACCTTGCAGAAGTCCCGGGCGACGACCTCGTTGGGCTCGTCCGAGCCGTTCAGCCGGGAGTCGTTCGGCTCGTCCCACGCGTCCCAGACGTGGCTGAGGATCAGCCAGTCCGACCCCGCCACCTCGCCTGCGAGCCCCGAGCCGGGCGCGTTGGCCATGCCGGGGTCCATCTCGATGTACCGGGTGCCGGGCGTGGCGTCGGGGAGCAGGTAGTAGAGGTACGCGTCGGAGTACGGCGTCTTGCGGAGGTCCGCCGTGCCGACCAGGACCCGGTCGCCGGGCTGGATCTGCGGGCCGACCTCGTCGAGCATCCGCTGGGCGACGGGCGCGATGTCCCTGGCCCCCAGGTAGAAGGTCCGGCCCTCGTGGGTGACCGGGTAGCCGAACACCTCGCCGTTGGCGCTCTGCTTCGCCAGGTCGAGGTAGGTCCGGGCGGTGAAGTGCGGGATCACCACGAGCGGCAGGAGGGCGACGAGGGCGACGGTGATGGTGGGCGCCCACCTCTGGACCGGCGGGACCCGCACGTGCCCGAGCAGCTCGCAGATGGCCACCGGGAGGAAGGCGAGCGTGACGCAGCTGACCCAGGCGAGGTGGGTGGTGTCGGCCCGCTGCATCGCCTGGGGCATGAGCCCGAGGCCGAGCAGGCCGACGGTGAGGATGACCCGGGGCCGCCACGCGCCCGGCTCGGACCGGACCCGCCACCAACCGACGCCGATGACGAACGCGGTGGCGACCGGCAGGAGGAAGAACCAGACGAAGGCCTGTGCCGGCGAGTGCAGCGACGGGAGCGGCCACGGCTGCGGTCGCAGCAGCGCCACCTTCTGGAGCGCCCCGTCGAAGGTGTCCCACGACGGCGGCCTCGGCAGCGAGCGGCCGGCGCGCAGGTCGAACACCGGCTCGATGACCATGCCCTCGATCGCCGCCGACGGACCCGACAGCGCCAGGTGCACGAGGTACAGCGCCGTCACCGGCACCACCCCGATCAGCCAGCGCTTCCAGCGGGTCCACCCGAGCCCGGCCATGAGGCCGAAGGTGGCAAGTGCGGTGGCCACGATGGCGTCGGGCCGGAACAGCAGCGCGAGCCCGGCGAGCACCCCGGACAGGACGAGGAGGCGGTCCGATCGCGACCGGGCCAGGTCCCCGGGCGTGTCGGGCGCGTCGGTGACCCAGCGTCGGGCGCGCAGCCCCACCCAGACCGAGGCGACGAGCAGCGCGACCGCGCCGTCCCAGGCGAGCGCGGTGAGGCCGATGGCCGTGGTCGTGAGCAGCACCCCGAGGATGCCGACGGCGGTGGCGACCTGCCGGCCCCACGGGCGGGCCAGCGCCATCACGCCGAACACGATGCCGGCCAGCTGGGCCAGGCCGAACACCCGCTCGGCGGTGATGGAGACGCCGACGAGCTTGTACCAACCCGCCAGGGCCCACAACGAGCCGGGCCCGTAGAGGTGCAGGAAGTCCTTGTGCGGCAGGTCGCCGTGCAGGATCCGCTCCGGGAAGACGAGCATGAAGCCCTCCTCCATCGGCGGGCCCTGGTAGCGCATCAGCGCCCGCATCGGGATCGCCAGAACGATCCCGACGATGACCACGGACAGCACCGTCTTCCACGACGGCCGGCGTCGGGCCCACCACGGCAGGCCTCCCTGGCCGTCGGGCGTCTCGGTGGCAGCGGGGAGGTCGGTCATGAGGTCTCGGCGATGGCGGGTGCGGGGGTGGATCCGGGGGCACCGACGGGATCGACCGTCGGGTCGTCCGAGGGACGGAACCGGCGGATCAGGGCGTCGATGCTCACGGCGGTCCCGACGATGATGACCAGGTCGCCCACCGTCCGGAAGCGGATGTGACCGTAGACGCCGATCGCGGTGATGGTCACCATGGCCAGCATCGACACGAGCGGCCAGACCATCACGCGGCGGCGCCGGAGGATCACCAGGCCGGCGATGCCGGGGATGAGCATGAGCCGCCACAGCCACAGGCCGCGGATCGACCAGTCGTGCGGACGACCCTCGAACTGGAGGACCCTGGCGTTGGTCTCGCCGTAGCGCAGGTCCCACACCCGGGCCACGCGAGCAGCGGCGACGGCGGGCCACCGGTCCGAGTGGTCCTTGGCGTACTGGCGGCCCAGCTTCCCCCAGCCGGCGGCCCGCTGCGACTCGTCGCCGGGCGGATCGGCGGGCAGGCCGCGGGAGACGCGCGCCTGGCGCTCCCGCTCCTGGCAGTTGAACGACCAGTAGCCGATGAGCGGACCGGAGTAGGTGTCGGGGCAGTTGGCGTAGAACAGCACCTCTTCGCTGTTGGTGGACACCGGGACCGTCTCGTCGAAGCGGATCAGGTTGCGGACGGTCCACGGCGCCAGGATCCCCAGGGCCACGACGCCCATGAGGACGGCGTGCAGCCACCAGCGCGGCACGAGCTTGCGGCCCGACACGGCGAGCGGGAGGCAGAGCAGGGGCAGCAGGAAGATGGCTTCGCCGCGGGTCAGGATCGCCGCGCCGACGGCGGCGCCGACCAGGCCGGCCCGCAGGTAGGAGGGCCGGTCCTTCCACCGGTAGGTGAGCACGAGCGCCAGCCCCACGATCGCCGTGTAGAGCCCCTCGGGCCAGAGGCTGCCGTCGATGATGAACAGGTTCGGGTAGATCGCGACGAGCACGGCCGCTGCGACCCCGGCCTTGTCGCCCGCCAGGCGCCGGGCCAGCAGGGCGGCCACGACGATGACCGCGACGCCGGCGAGCGCCGCCATCGTCTTGTGCGAGAGGTAGCTGCGCGCGCCCAGCAGCGAGGCCGGGGTGAGCCACAGCGTGAACAGCGGCGGGTGGATCGCGGAGGGCACGAACCGGCCTTCGGTGAGCCACTGGATCGGCTCGCCGAAGCCCACGCCGTCGGCGAGCATGTTGGCCTGGGCGTGGTAGTAGAACGGGTCGCCGTTGCCCGGGTTGCGTTCCATGATCGTGCCGAACGTCCAGATGCGGGTGGCGAAGCTGATCAGCGAGACCGCCCAGACGCCGCCGAGGAACAGCCCGAGCGGTCGGTCCTTGTGGCGCATGACCGGCTTCTCGACCAGGTACCAGCTGATGGCCGACAAGATGATCGTGACGGCCACCGTCCAGCCGAGCGTGGTCCAGAACGGCACGTTGAACTGCATGCCCGGATGGCGGGCCGGGTCCGGGCCACCGATGGTGAACGGGCTGCTCACCCACCGGCCTATGACGAGGATCTGCCACAGGTAGATGCCGTAGGAGATCCGACCGAGGAACTGCATGGGCGCCGTGGCGAGGAACCACCGGAACCCGCCACCGGCGCGGCGGCCGAACACGCACGGGAGCACCAGCGCGAGCGCGATGGCGAGGTAGGCGAGGTGGCGGGCGAACTCCCCCGCCTGCCCGTAGCTCAGATCCGTGCGCGACAAGCCGAACCCGTAGCCGGCGAGCCACAGGATCCCGAGGCCCGCGACCACGGAGAGGCCGGCCGCCCCGGGTCGCCCGAAGATGGCGTCGAACCGCCGGCCGATCAGCCGCCCCGGTCCGCGGTCGTCGCGCTCGACGACGACGACGGCGATGGCCATGCCGGCCGCGAACATGTCGAGGTGGTTCGGCAGCCAGGCGCCCAGCTGCGTGTAGGTGGTGCCGGGGTCGACCCCCCGGTCGTAGGGGTGCGTGACCAGCACCATCGCCAGCCGGTACAGCTGGGCGACGAGCACCACCGTGCCGAGGGCGAGCCACTGGCGGCGCAGCCGCTGGGGCCGGTCGCCCCGGTTGCGCCGGGTGCGCCGGGCGAGGAACCAGGCGAACGCCGGCAGGAACAGGTAGAAGGCCATCTCGGTGGCCAGCGTCCACGCCTGCGGGAACGGCCCCGCCAGGCTGTCGTGCCAGTACACCTGGGTGAACGAGAGGAACCGAGCCATCGTCCACAGCGGCACGCTCGTGGTGCCGACGGCGGAGGGGTCGAAGCCGGTGGTGGGCATGACCAGCCCGATGGCGGGCGCGAACAGGAACGACGCGACCACCACGACCCAGTACAGGGGCACGATCCGCAGGAGCCGGTGGCGGAAGTAGCGGCGGATGCCCGGCAACGGCTCGTCGCGCAGCAGGGCCCGGACGAACGGGCGGTAGAGCAGGTACCCCGACAGCACGAAGAAGACGGCGACACCGACGTCGAGGCGGGCCAGCAGCCCACCGAAGGGCCCGCGGTTGCCCATGGCGTTGAGCGACACGTGGGTGACGAGCACGGCGAGGGCGGCGACCGCCCGGAGGCCCTCGAGCTGCGGGTTCCGGCTGCTCAGCGAACCGGGCTCGACGGGTGCGTCCGCCGCTGCGGTGGTCGTCGCAGCCATGGCGGAACATCCTAGGTGGCGACCCCTGGCTACCCTGACTCCCCGTGCCCGCCGACGAACCCGCCGACGAACCCGCCGCGGCTCGCGGCGCGGACCGGCGATGGCTGCTGATCGCGGTCGTGGTCGCGGTGCCGATCCTCGTGCTGATCGCGGCGCTCGCGCAGCGGACCTGGTACCCCACGGGCGACCAGGCCCAGGCCGAGCTGCGCATGCTCTCGCTGCCCGGTCACCCGCCGCTCGTCGGGGCGGCCGGCCGCATCGCCGACGAGCAGGTCCGCCAGGGCAACCACCCGGGGCCGCTCATGTTCTGGGTCACCTGGCCCGCCTACAAGCTGCTCGGCAGCTCGTCGTGGGCGTTCGAGGCCGCCACCGCGCTCGTCAACGTCGCCTGGCTGACGCTGTCGGTCTGGCTCGTGAAGCGCCGCGCCGGGCTCGGCGCCTGCGCCTGGTTCGGCGGGATCGCCCTGGTCCTGATCGGTGGCTTCGGGCTCGACGCGCTGTCGCAGCCGTGGAACCCGTGGGTCGCGCTCCTCCCCTTCGCCGTGCTCCTGCTGTCGACGTGGGGCGCGATCGAGGGTGACCGGTGGTCGCCGGTGCTCGCCGTCGCCGCCGGCAGCTACGCGCTCCAGGGCCACGTGGGGTACCTCCCGCTGGTCCTGCCGCTGGTCGGCATCGCCTTGGTCGCCCCGCTCACCCGCTGGTGGCGGTCTCCGAAGGCGCCGGCACCAGGGGCCGACGCAGATGTCGACGTCGACGTCGGTGCGGGCGCCGACGACCGCAGCACCCCGGCGGGACGGCCCCGGGCGATCACCTGGGCGCTGCCGATGGGCGTGGCCGTCGTCGTGGCGCTGCTGGCCTGGTCCGGTCCGCTCTGGGACCTGCTGACCAACGACCCGTCGAACGTCTCGAAGATCATCGCCAACTTCTCCTCGCCGTCGGATCCGCCCATCGGGCTCAAGGCCGGCATCGAGGCCGTCTTCCAGACCACCGGACCGTTCGGCTCGTGGGTCTGGGGCGGGGCGGCGGTCGAAGGGTCGGCGTGGCCCGGGAAGCTGTTCCTGCTCGCCTGGGCCGTCGTGGCCGTGCTGGTCACCATCCGCGGCGAGCGCCCGGCGCTCAGCCGGTTCAACGCCCTGCTCGCCGGCACGCTGCTCGTCGCCACGTTCGCCGTGTCGCGGATCTTCGGCTCGCTGTACCTCTACACGTTCCGCTGGATCGTGGTCATCGTCGCGCTCCAGCTGTTCACGCTCGGCTGGGGCCTCGCCACCCTCGTGCCCAAGCCCTCCCCCATCCTCCAGCGCCGACTGGCCGGTGCTGCGGTCATCGCCCTCGTGGTGCTCAGCGGCGTGACGGCGGTGCGGATCTCCCGCCAGGAGATCCCCTACGACCAGTCCTGGCGCTCGGAGCAGGCCCTCGCACCGGTCGTGGCGTCGAAGCTGGACCCCGGCACCCGCTACCTGGTCACGTGGGACGATCCGGCCTACCTCGGTGGCCTCGGGTTCGGGCTCATCCTCGACCTCGAGCGCCGCGGCTTCGACGTGGGCGGCCAACCCCAGTACGACGCCGCCATCGAGCCCCACCGGGTGATGTGCTCGGGCGACTTCGACCAGGTCATCATCGTGGTCACCGGCGAGAACACGATCGAGCGCTACCGCCAGCGCGAGGGCCTCACCGAGGTGGCCGCCACCGACCCCCGCGAGGACCCCGAGGCCTGGGACGAGACGGCTGACGAGCTGGTCGACGTGCTCAACGCGCAGAAGGAGCCGGGCGCCGACCCCGTCACCCGAGACAGCCTCGAGCGGAGCCTCAACCTCCTGCTGCTGGCTCCCGGACAGACCCAGCACGTGGTCGACCTGGCGTCAGACCTGGTCCTCGGCGGCGTGCCCTCCGCCGTCTTCGTCGATGAGCGCGACCCCGCCACGCTCGGCCCCCTCGAGGCCCCGGACCTCAGCAGCACCCACACCAGCCACCCCTGCTGACCGACCCCGCACGGCCGCGAGGATGTCGAACGCTCCCAGCGCGGCGAGGACGACGACCGCCGGTTCCGCCACGGCGCGGAAGCGGGGGTTGCCGTAGGTGAGGGCCACGACCAGGACCACGGCGGCCGGAGGGACCACGAGGAGCCACCGCTCCCACGTGCGGGTCCGCCGGACCGACGAGACCACCAGCCCGACGATGGCCAGCAGGGCGAGGAGCTGGAAGCTGCGGGTGCCCCGCCCGTCCCACACCACGTTGCGGCCTTCGGCCCCGGCGAAGTTCTGCTGCTGCTGGAACTGGTACAGCCCGAACGTCCGGCCCAGGCGGGCGGCCATCACGCCGGGGAGCTGGGTCAGGTGGTGCCGGGTGTACGACAGCCCCTCGCGGCGCAGCTCGGCGGAGGCTCGGGCCTCGTCGCGATCGTCGGTGATGGCGAAGCCGGCGAAGCACCCGGCGCGGGCGGCGTCGGTGTCGTTGCCGTCGAGCGAGACGTTGGTGACCCAGAGGCCCTTGAACTGGCCCTCGTACGCGGCGTCGCAGTTGGCGCCCTGGGCGACGGACCCCGAGTTGTTCGACAGCGGGACGACCTGGCCGTCGAACGCGGCCAGGTTGCGGATGGTCCAGGGCAGCAGGACCAGCACGAGGGCACCGACCCCCAAGGCGAAGCGTCCGAGCCGAGGCCGCCACCCGTCGGTGGTCCTCCAGGCGACGATCGCCATGAGCGCCGGGCCCATGAGCAGGAACTCCGAGCGCACGAAGCAGCCCAGCCCGGCGACCACACCGAAGGCCGCCCACCGCCACCGGTCCGGCCGGTCCACCACGGCGAGGGCGGTGAGGATCAGCGCCGCACCCATGAACGAGGCCAGCGGCTCGGCCATCAGCGACACGTCCGCGTTCCAGAGCCCCGGGTGCGCGGCGGCGAGCAGCGCGGCGAGGTACCCCACGTGATCGCCGCCGAGCCGGCGTCCGATGAGCCCGACCAGTCCCACCGTGAGCGCCCCGATCCCGCACAGCAGCGCCCGCTGCCCCTCGTCCGAGGTGGCCCCCGCCTTGGTGGCGACGGCCAGCAGCACGGGCAGCCCCGGGGGATACTCGGCGGTGGCGATCTCGGCGCCGCCGTCGGCGAACTCGTAGGGCCGGATGTAGCCGCGCCCCTCCGCCAGGTTCTCGGCGAGGAGGTGGTACGCCCGGGCGTCGCCCAGCACCGGCACCGGCGGCGCCGAGTTGCGGAGGGCGTCGATGCGGATGACGAAGCCCACCAGCACCAGCAGCCCCAGAAGGACGGCGGTGCGGGCGGGAGGCAGGATCCGGCGCGCCGCCGGCTGGACCTCGGCGGTCACTTCCCCCGGAGGCGGATGCGCAGCAGGATCCACAGCGCCGCCACGCCATCGGTCCACTGGATCTTCTTGCCCTCTTCGCGGCCGCGGGCCCGGTAGGAGATCGGCACCTCGAAGATGCGCTCCTTCATCGTGAGGAGCTTGCCGGTGAGCTCGGCCTCGATCCCGAAGCCGTTCGACTTCAGGTCCACCTTCCGCCAGTAGGCGGTGGGGGCCACCTTGAGGCAGGTCTCGATGTCGGTGAGCCAGGCGTCGAACAGGAGCGAGGCCCAGAGGGCGAGCATCTTGTTCCCGATGACGAACCAGAACGAGTAGGCGGCATGGCCGCCGTAGGAGCGGGCGCCGTAGACGACCTTGGCCTCCTCGTTGAGGATCGGCTGCAGCAGCGCCGGGAAGTCGGCGGGGTCGTACTCCAGGTCGGCATCGAGGATGGTGAGCAGGTCGCCCGTGGCCTCGGCGATGCCGCGCCGCAGCGCTGCGCCCTTGCCCTGGTTCGGGTTCTGGACGTACAGCGTCACCGCCCCGGACTCGACCAGGTCGGCGATGGTGTCGGTGCACCCGTCGGTGGACCCGTCGTCGACGATGAGCACCTCGGTGGGCACGGGCATGGTGACGGCGAGCAGCCGGTCGAGCGCCACGCGGAGCGTGTCTCGCTCGTTGTAGACGGGCATGACGATGGTCAAGGAGGTCATGGGTGCTTCCCGCTCAGTGGGGCCAGGTGGCCGGGTCGTGCTTGAAGAGTGGCTGGGTCAGGAACCCGAGCTTGGCCAAGATCAGCGCCTTGATGAGCAGGTTCTTGGCGAAGTACGGCAGCGAGGCGGCCTGGCGGGCGACGTTGCGGGCCCGCTCGCTCGAGGTGAGGGGCTCCCGGCGGTAGTGGGTCATCGACTCCGACCGGCCGAGGTAGCGCCAGTCCGAGCTGGCCAGGAGCGAGACGGCGATGGCACCGGTGACGCCCACCGAGGAGAACGAGTCGTGGATGAGCAGGTCCCCGCCCGGGCGCACCTTGGCGCTCCAGCGCCGGATGTCGTCGAGCGCCGGCTTGAAGCGGTGCGCGCCGTCGATGTACAGCAGATCGATCTCCCCGGGCACGTCGGCCAGGGCGTCGTGGGAGAACTTCCGGACGTGGCGGACCTTGTCGCGCACTCCGGCGTCCTCCAGGTTGGCGATGAAGACGTCGTGGTCCTCCGACGCCTGGTCCTCGAACCCCTCGAACTCGTGGGGGCCGCGGTCGTTGCCGGCGTGCGGGTCGATGGCGACGAGGTCCACCCCCGCTTCGGCGGCCGAGGCGAGCACGACCATCGACCGGCCGCGGAACGAGCCGATCTCCACGATGGTGCGCCCGGGGCGCACCGTGCGGGCGCAGGTCCACAGGCGCCGGGCCTGCCCCGGGGTCATCCACCCCTCGACATCGGCGACGGCCACCTGGACCTCGTCGAAGGTGGTGGCGGGCGACGTGGACATGGAAGGGCCTCCGGGCAGCGATCTTGCAGCCGGTGAGGGGCTGCGGGGGTGGGTCGGCACTATGGTGCCTCCGTGCCCATCGAGGGCGACGACCGGCGAGCAGCGTACTTCACACCCTCTCACTGCCCCGGCACCCGATCACCGTGACCGACACTCCCGATCCCCGCCAGAAGCTCGGAGACCTTGCCGCCGCCGCAGGGATCCGCCGCATCCACATGCTCGCCTGGCGAGACCTCGATGACGTGGAGGCGGGAGGGTCGGAGGTGCACGCGGCCGAGGTCGCCCGCCTCTGGTCGGAGGCCGGCATCGAGGTCGTCATGCGCACGTCCTACGCCCAGGGCCACCCGCCCACGGCCAAGCGCGACGGCTACCAGGTGATCCGCAAGGCCGGTCGCTACCTGGTGTTCCCCCGTGCTGCGGCCAGCGAGGCGATGCACCGCTACGGGGGGCGCGACGCCCTCGTCGAGATCTGGAACGGCATGCCGTTCTTCTCCCCGCTGTGGGCGTCGGGCCCCCGGGTGGTGTTCCTCCACCACGTCCACGCCGACATGTGGAAGATGGTCCTGCCGCCGAACCTGGCGCGCATGGGCGACACGCTCGAGCGCCACGTCGCACCTCGGATCTACCGAAACTCGCGCATGGTCACGCTCTCCCCCTCGTCGAAGGAGGAGATGCTCGAGATCGGCTTCAAGGACGATCTGGTCGAGATCGTCCCGCCCGGCGTCGACGCCCACTTCCGCCCCGGCGGCACCCGCAGCGCCACCCCGCTCATCGTCGGGGTGGGACGGTTGGTCCCGGTCAAGCGGTTCGATCGCCTCATCCGCGCCGTGGTCGAGGCCCGCCGCTCCGCTCCGGAGCTGGCGCTCACCCTCGTGGGCACCGGACCGGACCGCGGCGAGCTCGAGGCGCTGGTGGAGGAGCTCGACGCCGACAGCTACGTGCGCTTCGCCGGGCGGGTCAGCGACGAGGAGCTCGTCGCCATCTACCAGTCCGCCTGGGCCGTGGCCTCGGCCTCGGTCCGCGAGGGGTGGGGCATGACGCTCACCGAGGCCGCCGCCTGCGGGACCCCGGCGGTCGCCACCCGCATCCCCGGCCATGTCGACGCCCTGGCCGAGGGCACCAGCGGCCTGCTCGCCGACGACCAGGCGGACCTCGTCCGCCAGCTCGCCCGCATCGCCACCGACGCCCCGCTGCGCCAACGGCTCACCACCGGGGCGCTCGGCCATGCCGGTCACTTCACCTGGGACGCCACCGCCACCAAGATCATGGAGATCCTGGTCGACGAGGCGCTCGGCCGGCCCGGGCTCCGCCGGCCCGGCACCCGAGCTTGAGCCCCGCCCTCCGCCGGCGCCTGCGCGAGGCGGTGCCCACGGCCATCTTGGCCGTCACGATCTACGTGCCGCTGCTGCTCACCAAGCCGGGCCGCGTCGGCGCCGACACCAAGACCTACCTGTACCTCGACCCGGCACGCATGCTCGGACGGGCCACGAGCATGTGGGACCCGAACATCGGGATGGGCACGGTCACCCACCAGAACATCGGCTACCTCTGGCCCATCGGGCCCTGGTACTGGCTCGCCGACGTCATGGGCATGCCCGACTGGGTGGCGCAGCGCCTGTGGCTCGCGACCATCTTGTTCGCCGCAGGCGTCGGCGTGCGCTTCATGCTCAAGGCCCTGGGCCAGGAGGGCCCGCACGTCACCGCCGCGACCTTCGTCTACGCCCTGACGCCCTACGTCTTGAGCCTCGCTGCCCGCCTGTCGGTCATCTTGTTGCCCTACGCCGGGCTGCCCTGGATGATCGGGCTCGCCGCGCTCGCCCTGCGCAAGGGCGGCTGGCGCTATCCGGCCCTGTTCGGCCTGGTGGTGGCCACGATCGGCAGCGTCAACGCGACCGCGCTGATCCTCGCCGGGGTCGGGCCGATCCTCTGGATCGCCCACGAGGTCATCATCACCCGGGAGGTCCGGGTCCGGGACGCAGCGGCCACGGTCGGGCGCATCGGCGTGATGACCGTCGGGTGCTCGCTGTGGTGGATGGCGGGGCTCTGGGCGCAGGGCGGCTACGGGATCGACATCCTCCGCTACACCGAGACCGCCGAGACGGTGGCCACCGCATCGCTGTCGCTGGAGGTGCTGCGCGGGCTGGGCTACTGGTTCTTCTACGGCGAGGACCGGTTCGGCCCCTGGATCGCCCCGTCCCGCGACTACACGCAGCGCGTCGAGATCCTGCTGCTCACCTACATCCTCCCGGTCCTGGGCCTGATCGGCGCCGCCATCACCCGGTTCCGCGAGCGCACCTTCTTCCTGCTGCTGATGACCACCGGCCTGTTCCTGGCCGTCGGCGCCCACCCGTGGGACGACCCGTCGCCCGCCGGGTCGGCGGTGAAGTCCTTCCTTCAGTCCGACATCGGCCTGTCGATGCGGAGCCTGCCGCGCGCCGCCCCGCTCGTGATCTTGGCCATGTCGGTCTTCGTCGGGTCCCTCGTCGCCGCCGCCACCCGCAACCACCAGCGCTGGGCCCGCCCCGCCACCGCCGGGATCATGGTGCTGGCCGTGCTGAGCCTCCCGCCGCTGTGGCGCGGCCAGATGGTCGACGAGAACCTGGACCGGGCCGAGGACATCCCCGACTACTGGGTGGAGGCGGCCGCGGCGCTCGACGCCCGCGACAACGGCACCCGGGTCCTCGAGATCCCGGGCGAGGACTTCGCCTCGTACCGCTGGGGCACCACGGTCGACCCCATCACGCCGGGCTTGATGGACCGTCCGTTCGTCGCCCGCGAGCTCATCCCCTACGGCTCGCCGCCCTCGGCCAACGTGTTGAACGCCGTGGACCGCCGCTTCCAGGAGCAGGTGGCCGAGCCCGCCTCCGTCGCCGCCATGGCCCGCTTCATGGGCGTGGGCGACATCTCGGTGCGCTCCGATCTCACCTACGAGCGCTACAACACGCCGCGCCCCCGCCGCCTGTGGGCCCTCGTCAAGGCCACGCCGGGGCTGGGCCAGCCCATCGGGTTCGGCGGCACCGCCCGCAACACGGCTCCGCCGCACCTGCCGCTCATCGACGAGCAGGAGCTGCTCACCTCTCCCGATGCCGAGGATCCGCCGCAGGTGGCCATCGTGCCGGTCGACGACCCGGAGAAGATCGTCCGGACAGCGTCCACCGACCAGCCGATCATCATGGCGGGCGACGGCGAGGGCATCGTCGATCTCGCCGGTGCCGGCCTGGTCACCGGTCACGAGCTGCTCTTCTACTCGGGCACCTTCGCCGGCGACCCCGCGGCGCTGAGGTCCAAGCTCGACGACGACGCCGTCCTCGTCCTCACCGACACCAACCGGCGAGAGGCTCGGCGCTGGGGCACGGTGCGAGACAACACCGGCGTCACCGAGCGGCCCGGTCAGGACCCGGTGGAGGTCGACCCCAAGGACCAGCGCCTGGAGCTGTTCCCCGACGCCGACGACGACGCCTTCACCGTCAACGACGTCAAGGGCGGCGTGTGGGCCGAGGCCACCAGCTACGGCAACTCGGTGTCGCTCACCCCCGAGGACGACCCGGTGAACGCCGTCGACGGCGACCCCGGCACGGCGTGGCGCATCGGCGGCTTCAGCTCCGCCACCGACGAGACCCTGCGCCTCACCTACCGCGACCCGGTCACGACGGACCACCTCACGCTGCTCCAGGCCCTGGGTGGGGTCCGCAACCGCTTCGTCACCGAGGTCGAGATCAGCGTCGACGGCGGCGACCCGTTCACGGTCGAGCTCGGCGACGAGTCGCGGGGCACCGAGACCGGCAGCGAGGGCCAGCGGGTCGACTTCCCGAAGCAGACCTTCTCGACGATCGACATCACCGTCACCGAGACCGACCCGGGCCGACTCCGCCGCTACGACGGCATCAGCTCGGTGGGCTTCGCCGAGGTGGGGGTGGTGGACGAGAACGGCGACCGCCCCGTCGCCGACGACATCATCCGCCTCCCGAAGGACCTCCTCGACACGGCCGGGACCGCCTCGATCGACAACCAGCTCGCCATCGTCCTCACCCGCCAGCGCGTCGCCGGCACCGTGGCCGTGCGGTCGGACCCGGAGCGCTCGATGGCCCGGATCTTCTCGCTGCCCGAAGGTCGCCGGTTCGAGCTGGTCGGCCAGGTCCGCCTGGCCAACGCCGCCGCCGATCCGGTCGTCGACGAGGCCCTCGGGATCCCCGACGCCCGGCACGGCGGCGTCACCGCCAACTCGAAGCGCCGCCTGCCCGGCGGCCTCTCGAACCGGGCGATGAACGCCATCGACGGCGACCCCGACACCTGGTACTCCCCCGGCTTCTTGGACCAGCACGGCGAGTACCTCAACTACAAGGTGCCGGACCCGATCACGTTCGACTCGATGAACCTCACCGTGCTGGCCGACGGTCGCCACTCGGTGCCCCGGAGCCTCCGCCTGGAGGTCGACGGCAAGGTCGTCCAGCGCATCGACCTGCCCGACATCGGCGACCAGCCCGAGCAGAACGCCCGCCACACCTTCCCGATCGAGCTGGAGCGGGCGTACACCGGCAAGGAGATCAGCCTGGTGGTGGAGGACGAGCGAGCGGCCGTCCGCGATGTGGAGACGCTCGACTGGTTCACAGACCGCCCGCTCGTCATGCCGATGGGCATCGTCGACCTCGGCATCGACGGGCTCGAGGCGCCGCCGACCCCGGAGAAGGTCGACGACCGCTGCCGCACCGACCTGGTGGAGGTCGACGGCGAAGCGGTGCCGGTCTCGCTGCAGGGCACCACCGAGGACCTCCTCGCCGGCAACCCGATCGACCTCGTCGCCTGCGACGACGAGCCCCTCGACCTCCCGTCCGGGAACACGGTCCTGCGCACCGCCGAAGGCCGCGACACCGGCTTCGACCTCGACCGCCTGGTGCTGCGCTCCGCCGCCGGCGGCGACGCGAGCACCGCGGACGGGCCCCTCGTCGACCCCGCTGACCAGGAGCCCCGGCCCGACATGGAGGTCACGCACGAGGCGCGCACCACCGTCGAGGTGAGCGTGCCGAAGGCCGACGACGACTTCTGGCTCATCCTCGGCCAGAGCTACAACCCGGGCTGGCACGCCACCGCCGACGGGAAGGACCTGGGCGAGCCCACCCTCGTCAACGGCTACGCCAACGGCTGGAAGGTCCCAGCGGGAACCGACATCGAGGTCCACCTGGAGTGGACGCCCCAGAAGGTGGTGTGGGGGATGATCGCGGTCTCGCTGGTGTTCATCGTGGCGGCCTTCGGGCTGGCCCTCTGGCCGCGCCGCCGCCGGACGGCCGCCGCCGCGGCCGCAGCAACAGGCGCCGGTGCCGGTGCCGGTGACGAGCTGCCGTGGATCCCGCTCGACCGGCGGCCGAGCATGCCCCTGGCCCTCTCGTGGGACCGGGTGCGCCGCTACACCGGTCCCGCCCCGTCGCTGTTCGCCTGGATCGCCACCACCCTCGCCGCCCTCGTCTTCGGCTACGCCTTCACCGGCCTCGTCGGCGCGGTGGTGCTGGGCGCCGCCGCCGCCATCACGCTCCGGCTCCCCCGCTCTCGGCCGTTGCTCACCGTCGGCGGCCCGCTCATCGTGGTCCTCACCATCGGCTGGATGGGCGTGCGCCAGCTGGTCACCAACCTGCCGCCGGGCTTCGACTGGCCCACCTACTTCGAGGGTGCGCAGTCCCCAGCGTGGATCGCGGTGCTGCTCCTCCTGCTCGACGCCGTGGTCGAACGGTGCTGGCTGCGGCGCTGGTGGGCCAGCGACGCCGCCGACACCTGACGGAACCGTCATGAGACTGCAACAGGTACCGGTCAGGTACTCCTCAACCTCGGCGCTGCGCCGCCGATAGGTCCGAACGGGTAGGGACCACCAGGTCTTGTTCTTCGGGGGTACGGGGCCATCAAGCGACGATCCACCACCAAGTCCGGGCACGTCGGTGCGCCAGAGCGCCGGGCCGCGACCGAGCTCGCCGTGCTGGCCACCGGCTGCGCTCTGTTCGCCGCCGTCGCCATGTCCACCCGGGTGTTCGACAAGGTCATCCACTGGACGAGCGAGTCGAGCGACCTGAACTTCAACGGCGTCTTCGCCCTGCTCATCCTCATCCCGCTGGCCACGACCGTGTTCGCCCGGCGGCGCTACAAGGACGCCATCAGCGTGAGGCGCGAGCTGGTCCGCCTCTCCCTCCACGACTCCCTGACCGGCCTCCCCAACCGGATGCTGCTCGCCGATTGGCTGGCCGCCGACATCCAGAGCTCCCAGCGCCGCAACAGCCAGGCCGCCGTGCTGTTCGTGGACCTCGACAAGTTCAAGCACGTCAACGACACCCACGGCCACGAGGTCGGCGACCGCCTCATGCGGGCCGTGGCCGACCGCCTCCGCACGATGCTGCGCCCCCAGGACCGGGTCATCCGCTTCGGCGGCGACGAGTTCGTGGTGCTCTGCCCGGACGTGAACAGCGCCGCTGCGGCCGAGAAGGTCGCCCACCGGGTCATCGAGATCATCGAGCAGCCCTTCACCATCGGTGACGAGAGCATGCGGATCTCCGCCAGCGTCGGCGTCGCCCTCGCCGAGCACCGCGGGGTGAAGCCCGAAGACGTGCTGCGGGACGCCGATGTGGCCATGTACCAGGCCAAGGCGCAGGGCTCGGGCCACGTGACCGTCTTCGACCGCTCCATGACCGGCACCCTCACCCCCGCCACGGCGGAGGAGCAGATCCGCGACGCCCTCGAAGCCGGGGAGTTCCACCTCCACTACCAGCCCGTCGTCGAGATGGCGACGGGGCGCATCGTGGGCGCCGAGGCCCTGCTCCGCTGGATCTCTCCGGACCGCGGGACCATGTCCCCCGCCGAGTTCATCCCGATCCTCGAGGAGACCGGCCTCATCGTGCCGGTCGGCACCTGGGTGCTCGAGGAGGCGTGCCGCGAGGCCGCCCGGGTTGCCGCCATCTGCGACGGCCAGAAGCCGCCCACCATCACCATCAACGTGTCGGCCCGCCAGCTCGTGCAGCTCGACTTCGGCGACCGGGTCGCCAGCGCCATCCAGACCGCCGCCATCAACGCCGGCCAGATCCACCTGGAGATCACCGAAGGCGCCCTCATGCACGACGTGAGCTCGGCCTGGACCGTGCTGCGCCAGGCCAAGGCGCTCGGCGTGAAGCTCGCCCTCGACGACTTCGGCACCGGGTACTCGTCGCTGTCCTACGTCCGCCGCTTCAGCCTCGACATGTTGAAGATCGACAAGAGCTTCATCGACGGCATCGACTCCAGCCCCGAGGACCGGGCCATCGTCGAGCACGTCGTCGGCATGGCCCAGGCGCTGGGCATGGTCACCGTCGCCGAGGGCGTCGAGCGCCCCGAGCAGCTCCAGTGGCTCCGCCGTCTCGGCTGCAAGCTGGCCCAGGGCTACGTCATGTCCCGCCCGATCCCGGGCGAGGAGTTCGAGGCCATCCTCAGCCGGCACGAGAGCGACCCGTTCGGGATCACCGCCGGGATCGTGCCCTCGGTCGCCGCCGTGACGCGGGTGAGCACCAACCCGGACTTCCTCTACCCCTCCACGGCGCCGGCGCTCGAGGCGGCGAACCCTCCGGCCTCCGTCGTCGAGACGGCGGCCGCCCGCCCCGCCGTCGGGCCTCTCGAGTTCGTGGCCCCGACGACAGCACCCGCAGCACCGTCGGCACCCCGAGCACCGGCAGCAGCGGGCTCGGACGTCGTCTTGGACCGGGCGCCCCTCGTGGGCGCTGCCATCGGCGCCGACGAGCTGGACCCGGCCATGACCGCCGACCGCTCCGCCGCACCCGCGCTCCCCCGCCTCCGCGAGTACCGGCCCACCGAGTCCGACTAGGACGGAGCCCGACCGAGGACCCGGGCCCCCGCCGGGCTCGCGCCGGTCAGCTCTCGATGGTGAAGAAGCGGTCCAGGCCGGTGGTGGCCAGGGCGCTGGCCGGGATGCCCCGGAACTGACGCAGGATCAGATCCCCCCCGTCGGCCCGCAGGCGCTTGGTGGCCGCCACCATGGCCCCGAGGCCGGTGGAGTTGACGAAGGTGACGCCAGCGAAGTCCAGCACCACCGTGGTCGCGCCGGCGTCGACAGCCTCGTCGATGGAGTCGACCATCAGGTGGGCCGAGGACAGGTCGATCTCCCCCGTCAGCCGCAGATGGGTGACGCCGTCGACGACCTCTGAGGTGATGGAGAGGGGGAACGGTTGCATCGGGAGCTTCCTGGGACGCCAGCGAGGGGGTTCCTGGCGCCACCATCTTGCCACACCGCAGCCCGCAGACCCCGAGGTCAGACCCGGTTCCCGCAGGTCAGCCGCTTGCCCGTCCTGGCGCTCCGCTTCAGGCGGTGGCGCGCACCAGGGCGTGCTGGACGAGCTCGAGGAGGGTGTCTCGGGTGGACACCCGCTCGCGGGCGTCGATGAGCAGCACGGGGGTGTCGGGCGACACCGCCAGGGCCTCGCGCACGTCGTCGGGCGAGTGCGTCGAGTCACCGTCGAAGCAGTTCATCCCCACCACGAACGGGATCTGGTTCTCCTCGAAGTAGTCGACCGCCGGGAAGCACTCCTCCAGGCGGCGGGTGTCGATGAGCACGACGGCGCCGATGGCACCGCGGACCAGCTCGTCCCACATGAACCAGAAGCGGTCCTGGCCGGGGGTGCCGAACAGGTACAGGATCAGGTCGTCGCCCAGCGTGATGCGGCCGAAGTCCATGGCCACGGTGGTGGTGGTCTTCGTGGACACCTTGGAGGTGTCGTCGACGCCCTCGCTGACCTTGGTCAGGGCGGCCTCGGTCGTGAGCGGCTCGATCTCGGAGATGGAGCCGATGAAGGTGGTCTTGCCGACCGCGAAGCCGCCGGCGACCACGATCTTGACCGGCATCGGGCCCGGACCGCCGGTGGCGTCGTCGGAGGTCATGACCATGTCAGAGGGCTTGGAGGCCATCGAGGACCCTTTCGAGGAGTCGGAGATCGGGGCGGCCGGTGGCCGACCGCGTGTTCAGGGCGACGTAGCCCTCGTCGACCAGGTCGCCGAGGACGACACGGGCCACACCGAGGGGCAGGCGGAGGCGGGCCGAGATCTCGGCCGCAGACTGGGGGGAGGCGAGCAGGGCGAGGATCTGCCCGCGCTCGAGCGAGAGCGAGGACGAGGCCCGCTCACCGTTGGGCGTGCGGTACACGATGGCCTCGATGGGCACATCCGTGGTCGCGCGCGTGCGACCGCCGGTGATGGCGTACGGGCGGACCCGCAGACCGTCGCCAGCGTCGCCGAGGCTCATCGGGGCAGGGCCCCCTGCAGCTCGGCACGCAGCTCGGGCGTGAGCACCGCGCCAGCCCGCTCGACGAGGACCGCCATCTCGTAGCCGACGAGGCCGACGTCGCAGTTGGCGGCGGCGACGACCGCGAGGCAGGACCCATCGCTGATGCCGGTGACGAACAAGAAGGCGTTCTCCATCTCGATCATGATCTGGGTGACGGCACCACCGCCGAAGCGGCCGGCGGCCCCGTACGCCAATCCGATGAGACCCGACGCTACTGCTGCGAACCGGTCGGCGGCGTCACGGTCGAGGCCCTTCGACACGGCCATCGGCAGCCCGTCGGCCGAGACGACCACGGCTTCGTTGACGCCGGGGATGTGGTCGACGAAGTGCTCGACCAGCCAGTTGACGTTCCTGGCGGCTGCGCTGAGATCACTCATGGGTTTCCTTCTCATCTGGTGCGCCGGCGGGGACCGACTCTTGGACTCGTGCTCGCTGGCGTCCGGCGGAGTGCTGGGCCAGCATCTTGCGGATCTCCTCGGGCGAGCGTCGGGTGGCGGCCACGCCGCGCTCGGTCTCGGAGCCCGGGATGGCTCGAGATGCTCCGGCCGAGCGGGGCACCCGCTTGGCCAGGCCGCTCGAGGTCGTGACCGGGTCTCCCGGGGCCTCGACCGTCGGCGCCTCGATGACCGGGGTCTCGACGGGCGGGGCCTCGGCTGCGGGCGCAGCGGCGAGCGCGGCGGCGCCGGGCAGCTCCTCGGGGGCGGCCGCAGCCGGTGGCGGCGAGCCGGCGGGGCGACGGGCGGTCAACGGCGCAGGCGGTGCCCCGTTGGCGTTCGTGCTGCGGCCGGGCAGCTTGCCGGGGGTCTCGGGCGGGATGGACGGCCCCGACGGGGACGGGCCCGAGGGGGACGGACCGCCGAAGAGACGGGCCGGGGCCGGGGCGCTGGGGGCCGGGGTGGGAGGCGCATCGGCGGGCTGGTCGTCTCGACCGAAGGCTCGGGGAGGCTCGGCATCCTCGAGGAAGAAGGGTCGGCTGGTCTGCGGGGCGCGGGGCGGCGGGCCGTCGAGGCGGCTCGCACCGGTGGCCTCGACCGAGGGCGGGATCGGCGCCGACGGCGACGACTCCGGTGCCTCGAACGAAAGGGCGGCCGGGACCGCCGGGCTCACGGCCTCGTCGACCCGGGCGGCCATGGCCGACTCGGCGTCGTCGAGCGGCGACCCGACCGGCGGTGCGTCGTCGAAGATGGACCGGGTCGGCAGGGCCGACTCGTCGACGCCCGAAGCCGACGCCGCGGGGGCGGCGGGCTCAGCGGCAGCCGGCGGTTCGGACGGCCAGGCCACCGGCTCGCCCAGCTGGGAGGCGTCCACCGGGGCTGCAGCCGCCGGGGGCGCAGCCAGCGGAGCCGACGGTGCCGGAGCGGCCGGCGGGGCGAACAGGGCCGGCGCCGGCGCGTCCGACGGAGCTGGTTCCGCAGTGGGGGCCGGCGTGTCGGCCGGGTTGAAGGTCAGCGGGGCCAGACCCGAGGTGGGGCTGTCCAGCACCGGCTTCAGGCGGGCCGGGGCGTCGACCGTGGGCTGGGGCTCCGCCATGCCGCCGGGCGTGTCGACCACGAGGGCGGGCGGGATGGAGACGACGGCGGTCACGCCACCGGCGGCCGACGGCATCATCCGCACCGCGATCCCGTGACGGGAGGCGAGGCGGCCGACGACGATGAACCCCAGGGAGCGGGACATGGCCAGGCCGACGAGCGGCGGGCGGGCCAGGGAGTCGTTCGCCTCGGTGATCTGAGCGGGCGACATGCCGATGCCGTGGTCGGTCACCGAGATGACGTAGCCGTCGGCCTTCGTCTTGTGGCCGACCACCTCGACCCGGGTCTCCGGCGGCGAGAAGTTGGTCGCGTTCTCCATCAGCTCCGAGAGCAGGTGGGCGAGGTCGGCGGCGGCGTTGGAGGCCACGAGCACCTCGTCGAAGGACAGCAGCTCGATCCGCCCGAAGTCCTCGACCTCGGCCAGGGCGGCGCGCACCACGTTGGCCAGTGGAGCGGGCCGACCGCGACGGCGGGGCGGCTCGGCACCGGCGAGCACCAGGAGCGACTCGGCGTTGCGGCGCATGCGGGTGGCCAGGTGGTCGAGCCGGTAGAGGTTCTCGAGCTGGTCCGGGTCCTCCTCGCCGCGCTCGAGCTCGTCGATGAACTCGATCTGGCGGTCGAGCAGGGCCTGGTTGCGCCGGGCCAGGTTGACGAACATGTCGCCGATGCCCTTGCGGAGGAGCTGGGCCTGCTCGTTCGCGACCTCGCCGGCCACCCGCTGGACCTCGTTGAACGAGCGGGCGAGCTGGCCGATCTCGTCGTTGCTGTCGATGTCGATCGGGGTCATGGTCCCGATCTGGAAGCCGAGCTCGTCCTCCGAGGGGTTCTTCAGGGTCTCGATGAGGCGGGGCATCTGCTCGCCCGAGAGGTGGTCCGCGGCATCCGTGAGGCGACCGAGCGGCTTGGTGATCCGGCGGCCGAGGAACATGGCGGCGGCCACGGCGCCGCCGATGGCGATGAGGGCCGCCAGCAGGAAGAAGTTGGAGGCCCGTTCGGCGCTGTCTCGTGCGGCGGTGCTGTCCGCGATCAGCTGGCTGAGCAGGTCGGACTCGACCGTGTGCAGGTCCTTGAGCACGGCGGCGGTCGAGTTGACGACCGCTTTGCCCTCGAAGCCGAGCTTGCCGTCGGCCTTGGCTGCGGAACCGGCCTCGCGGACGGTGTCGAACACCTGGCTCTGATCGGTGGCCAGCGCGTTGCGCACCGCCCCCTTGCGGTTGAGGCCCGATAGCGAGTTGAGCAGCTCGAGCTGGCTCTTCTCGGTGGCCTGGGCCTTCTGGAAGAGCTCATAGGTCTTGTCGGAGCCGAACGACTTGGTCTCGGCGGCGCCGGCGAGCAGGGCGCCCTGGCGTGCGAGGGAGGACTTGTACGCCGCCAGCGCCGCGGCGGAGCGCAGCTCGGCCGACGCCTGCGGGTCCGACATCGCATCAGCGATGTTGGTGTTGACGGCGAGGAACGTGTTCTGGAGGTCGCCGTAGCTGACCACCATCTCGTTCACCTGGTCGGGCCGGAACCCCTGGTCGACCGACTCCCGGTAGAACCCGAGCTTGTCGGCCGCGCCCACGGCGAGCCCTGCCGACGTCTGGATCCCCTCGTCGGTGCCGCCGAGGCCCTCCTGGAGGACCGGCAGGGCCTGATCCATGACGGTGTTGCTGTTGGCGCGGGCCGCCTTCAGCTCCTTCTCCCAGGCGGACCGATCCGAGCCCACGTACGCCGAGCTGTACAGCGCCTCCTGCTGGAGGGCGTCGGCGACGTCGCTGTTGAGCCGCGCGACGGTGACGAGCTTGGCCACGTCGCGGCTCTCGGCCGCTGCCTCCCGGCGGTCCTGGGCCCCGAGCGCGGACAGCAACAAGATGATGGCGATGGGACCTGCCATCAGCAGGATCAGCTTGTTGCGGATCTTCAGATCGTCGAACACGGCGTCCTCGTCAGAGTGGGGGCGACCGGCGGGGAGCACCGGACAGAGGTCAGATCGGCCGGAGGTGCCTGGTCTTGAGCACCGGGTGGCTCCTCCGCCCCCCAGATAGGCCGAACGGCCCATCCCGGCGACCCGGTGGGCGACAACCGCTTCCAGCCGGGGCAGACTGAGCGTCCATGACCGCTGCGCCCCCAGGTCCCGGTTCGGCCGAGCCCGAGCTGGCCGCTCCCCTCCCTGCCGGGCCCCTCCCGGCGTCGCTCGAGGACGAGCGGAGTGACCGGGGCGACACGCGGGCCCGTGCGGTCGGACAGGGGGCGCTCACCCTGCTCGGCCTCGGTGCGGGCCTGCTGGCCCTGCGGACCGTCGGCGTCCACGGCCCGGCCTGCCCGTTCCGTGCCGCCACCGGCGTGCCCTGCCCCGGGTGCGGGATGACCCGCCTGGCCGATGCCGTGGCCCACGGACGCATCGGTGACGCCGTCGGCCACGACCCGGCCGGCGTGGCGATCCTCGGCGTCATCGTGGTCCTGGCCACCACCTACCTCGTCCGGGTGGTGATCCAGAAGCGCGACGCACCGCGCTGGCTGGGCAGTCCGATCCTCATCGCCGGCGTCGTCGCCCTCGCCGCCGGGCACTGGATCGTCACGCTCGTCAACGGCGGTCTGCCCGCCTCGTGACCCTCCCGGGGGAGCATCGTCAGACGGGACTCCTGTTCAGAGGTACCCTTCGGCGGAACCTTGCAGCCCCTCGAGTGCGGGAGAACGGAAAATATGAGCGACATCTCACAAGGGCCTGGCTGGTGGCAGGCCTCTGACGGCAAGTGGTACCCGCCGGAGCAGGCCCCCGGGGCCACGCCCACGGGTGCACCCGCCGGCGGGCCCCCGCCCGGCTACGGCACGCCCCCGGCCTACGGCGCACCGGCCGGCGGCGGCGGTGGCGGCACCGACGTCGGTGACATCGTCGGGTACGGCTGGAAGAAGTTCCAGGAGTACCTCGGCCAGATCATCGTGGCCGTGCTCATCTACGTCGGCGTGGTGGTGGTGTTCTCGTTCATCGGCAACATCATCTCGTCGTCGGTCGACAGCATCTTCGGGTCGCTGATCTTCACCTTCCTGCAGCTCGTCGTCTCCAGCGCGGTCAGCATCGTGTTGATCCGCGCCGTGCTGATGGTGGTCGACGGCAAGCAGATCGACACCGCCGAGCTGTTCAAGACCGACAACCTCGGCCCGTACATCATCGGCTCCATCCTGGTGGCGCTCGGCGCCACCATCGGCTTCATCCTGTGCATCATCCCCGGTGTGATCTTCCTGTTCCTGTCGTACTTCTGGAACTTCTACGTCGTGGACAAGAACATGGAGCCGGTGGAGGCCATCAAGGCGTCCATCGAGCTGATCCGCAACAACGTCGGCACCGTCCTGGTGTGGGCCATCGTCGCCGTGATCCTCACCTTCGTCGGCTTCGCCCTCTGCTGCGTCGGCTACCTGGTGGCCGCCCCGGTGGTCTTCATCGGCAACGCCTACCTGTACCGCCGCCTCAACAACGAGCCGGTCGCCCCCTGATCTGGGGCAACCCGAGCACCTGAGCACGACGAACGGCCCCGGGCGCGAGCCCGGGGCCGTTCCGCGCCGACGAAGCCGGTGCCGGGGTCGGCGTCGGCGTCGGCGTCGGCGCTAGCGGATGGGCGCAGCGGTGGGGTCGAGCGGGCGGGGCAGCAAGGTGGTGCCCATCAGGTGCTCGTCGACGGCGGCGGCGCAGGCCCGGCCCTCGGCGATGGCCCACACGATGAGGCTCTGGCCCCGACCCATGTCGCCGGCCACGAACACGCCGGGGACGTTGGTGGCCCAGTCCAGGTCGCGTGCGACGTTGGAGCGGGCATCGAGCTCGACACCGAACTGCTCGGTGATCCACGTCGACTCGGGGCCGGTGAAGCCCATCGACAGGAACACGAAGTCGGCGGGCAGCTCGAAGTCGGTGCCCTCGACCTTCTCGAAGCGGCCGTCGACCATCTGGACCTCGTGGGCCTTGAGCGCCCGAACCCGGCCGTCGCCGTCGTCGAGGAAGCACTCGGTGTTGACCGAGAAGACCCGGTCCCCGCCCTCTTCGTGCGCCGATGCGGTGCGGTAGACGAGCGGCCAGGTGGGCCACGGCGTGGTGTCCGGACGGGAGTCCGCCGGACGGGGCATGATCTCGAACTGCGAGATCGTGGCCGCACCCTGGCGGTGCGCCGTGCCGAGGCAGTCCGCTCCGGTGTCGCCGCCGCCGATGATGACGACGTGCTTGCCGGCCACGTCGATGGGCGAGGCGGGCAGGTCGCCCTCCTGCACCCGGTTGGCCAGCGGGAGGTACTCCATGGCCTGGTGGATGCCGGCCAGCTCCCGGCCGGGGATCGGCAGGTCGCGGGCAGACGTGGCGCCACCGGCGAGCACGACGGCGTCGAACTCGGCGCGCAGGTCATCGGCGGTGACGTCGGTGCCGACGTCGACGCCGGTGCGGAACTCGGTGCCTTCGGCCTCCATCTGGCCGAGGCGCCGGTCGAGGTGGCGCTTCTCCATCTTGAACTCGGGGATGCCGTAGCGGAGCAGGCCGCCGATGCGATCGGCCCGCTCGAACACGACCACCGTGTGGCCGGCGCGGGTGAGCTGCTGGGCCGCGGCGAGGCCGGCGGGGCCCGAGCCCACCACCGCGACCTTCTTGCCGGTCTTCACGTCGGCCAGGACCGGCTGGACCCAGCCCTCGTCCCAGGCTCGGTCGATGATCGAGACCTCGACCTGCTTGATGGTCACCGGGTCCTGGTTGATGCCCAGGACGCAGGCCGCTTCGCACGGTGCGGGGCAGAGGCGTCCGGTGAACTCGGGGAAGTTGTTCGTGGCGTGGAGGCGCTCGATGGCCTCCTGCCAGCGGTCCCGGAACACGAGGTCGTTCCAGTCCGGGATGAGGTTGCCGAGCGGGCAGCCGTTGTTGCAGAACGGGATGCCGCAGTCCATGCACCGGCTGGCCTGGGTCTCGAGCTTGCCTTCGGCGAAGGGCTCGTAGACCTCCTTCCAGTCCTTGATGCGGACCGGCACGGGCCGCCGCGAGGGCAGCTCCCGACCGTGCTTGAGGAACCCTTGCACATCACCCATCTGGATCAGCTCCTTGCCGCAGCCATGATGGCGTCGTCGATGTCGGTCCCGGATTCCTCGGCCACCTTGATGGCCGAGAGGACCCGCTTGTAGTCCCGGGGCATGACCTTCACGAACTGGTGCACCGTGTACTGCCAGTCCGAGAGGATCCGGCCGGCCACCTCGGATCCGGTCTCGCTCTGGTGGCGGAAGATCGCGGTCACGAGCCACGAGGTGTCGAGGTCGTCGAGCGGGTCGAGGTCGACCATCTCGTCGTTGACGAGCGACGGGAAGGTGCCGTCGGGGTCCCACACGTAGGCGATGCCGCCGGACATGCCGGCGCCGAAGTTCCGACCGGTGGACCCGAGGATCACCGCCCGGCCGCCTGTCATGTACTCGCAGCCGTGGTCGCCCACGCCCTCCACGACGGCGGTGGCGCCGGAGTTGCGCACGCAGAACCGCTCCCCCACCCGGCCGCGGAAGAACGCCTCGCCGGCGGTGGCGCCGTAGAGCAGCACGTTGCCGGCGATGATGTTGTCCTCGGCCACGAACCCGGCGGGGGCGTCCTCGGAGGGGCGGACGATCAGTCGGCCGCCCGACAGGCCCTTGCCGGCGTAGTCGTTGGCATCGCCGATCAGGCGCAGCGTGATGCCCTTGGGCAGGAACGCCCCGATGCTCTGGCCCGCCGCACCCCGCAGGGTGATGTCGATGGTGTCGTCGGGCAGACCGAGACCGCCGTGGCGCTTGGTGACCTCGTGGCCGAGCATGGTGCCGACCGTCCGGTTCACGTTGCGGACCGGGAACTCGAGCTTGATCGGCTCACCGGTGTCGATGGACTGGCGGGCCGCCGAGATGAGCTGCTGGTCGAGCGCCCGGTCGAGGCCGTGGTCCTGGCCCTTCGTGTTGTGGAGCTCGTCGCCGAAGGGGCGCTCGGGCACGTGCAGGATGGGCGTGAGGTCGAGGCCCGACGCCTTCCAGTGGTCGACGGCGCCGGAGGTGTCGATGACCTCGGCGTGGCCGACAGCCTCCTGGAGCGTCCGGAACCCGAGCTCGGCGAGCAGCTCCCGGACCTCCTCGGCGATGAACTCGAAGAAGTGCTCGACGAACTCGGGCTTGCCGGCGAAGCGCGCCCGCAGCTCCGGGTTCTGGGTGGCGATGCCCACCGGGCACGTGTCGAGGTGGCAGACGCGCATCATGATGCAGCCCGACACGACCAGCGGAGCGGTGGCGAAGCCGTACTCCTCGGCGCCGAGGAGGGCGGCGATGATCACGTCGCGACCCGTCTTCAGCTGCCCGTCGGCCTGGACCACGATGCGGTCTCGGAGGCCGTTGAGCAGGAGGGTCTGCTGGGTCTCGGCCAGTCCGAGCTCCCAGGGTCCGCCGGCGTGCTTGAGCGAGGTGAGCGGGCTGGCCCCGGTACCGCCGTCGTGGCCCGAGATGAGCACCACGTCGGCGTGGGCCTTCGAGACCCCGGCGGCCACCGTGCCGACGCCGACCTCGGCCACCAGCTTCACGTGGATCCGGGCGGACGGGTTGGCGTTCTTCAGGTCGTGGATCAGCTGGGCCAGATCCTCGATGGAGTAGATGTCGTGGTGTGGCGGCGGGCTGATGAGGCCCACGCCGGGCGTGGAGTAGCGGGTCTTGGCGACCCACGGGTACACCTTGTGGCCGGGCAGCTGGCCGCCCTCGCCGGGCTTGGCGCCCTGCGCCATCTTGATCTGGATGTCGTCGGCGTTGGTCAGGTACTCGCTGGTGACGCCGAAGCGGCCCGAGGCGACCTGCTTGATGGAGCTGCGGCGCTCCGGGTCGTAGAGGCGCTCGGGGTCCTCGCCGCCCTCGCCGGTGTTGGACTTGGCGCCCAGCCGGTTCATGGCGATGGCGAGGGTCTGGTGGGCCTCCTGGGAGATGGAGCCGTAGCTCATCGCTCCGGTGGAGAACCGCCGGACGATCTCCGAGACCGGCTCGACCTCGTCGATGCTGATCGACGGGCGGTCCGACGAGAGCTGGAACAGGCCGCGGAGCGTGGCCAGGCGGGTGGACTGCTCGTCGACCTTGGCCGTGTACTCCTTGAAGATGTCGTAGCGCTTGGTGCGCGTGGCGTGCTGGAGCTTGAACACCGTCTCCGGGTTGAAGAGGTGGTGCTCGCCCTCGCGGCGCCACTGGTACTCGCCGCCGACCTCGAGCTCGCGGTGGGCTCGCTCGCTGGGACGGTCCGGGTACGCCTTGACGTGGCGGAGCTGCACCTCCTTGGCGACCTCGTCGATGCCGATGCCGCCGAGCTTGGAGGTGGTGCCGGTGAAGTACTCGTCGACCAGGTCCTGGCCGAGCCCGACGATCTCGAACACCTGGGCGCCCGTGTAGCTGGCCACCGTGGAGATGCCCATCTTGGACATGACCTTGAGGATGCCCTTGCCCGCCCCCTTGATGTAGTTCTTCACGGCCTGGTCGAGGCCGACGTCGGGCAGCGCGCCGCGTGCGCACATGTCCTCGATGGTCTCGAAGGCGAGGTAGGGGTTGATGGCTGCGGCGCCGTACCCGACGAGCAGCGCCATGTGGTGCACCTCGCGGGCGTCGCCGGCCTCGACCACCAGGCCGACCGCCGTGCGGGTCTTCTCCCGCACCAGGTGGTGGTGGACCGCTGCGGTGAGCAGCAGCGACGGGATCGGCGCCAGGTCCCGGGTGGAGTCCCGGTCCGAGAGGATGACGACGTTGGCGCCCTCGGCGATGGCCTCGCTGACCTGTCGGCGGACGTCCTCGATGGCGGCGCGCAGGGCCTCGCCGCCGCCGGCCACCGGGTACAGGCCCCGGACGATGACGGCGCGGAAGTCATCGACCGTCTCGTCGACGTGGATGAGCTTGGCCAGCTGGTCGTTGTCGAGGATGGGGAACGGCAGCTGGATCTGGCGGCACGAGCGGGGCCCCGGGGACAAGAGGTTCTGCTCGGGGCCGATGGTGCCTCCGAGGCTCGTGACCATCTCCTCGCGGATGGCGTCGAGCGGCGGGTTCGTGACCTGGGCGAAGCGCTGAGCGAAGTAGTCGAACAGCAGCCGGGGCCGCTCGGACAGCACGGCGATGGGCGTGTCGGTGCCCATCGAGCCGAGGGCCTCGCCGCCGGTGCGCGCCATCGGGCCGATCAGGATCTTCTGGTCCTCGATCGTGTAGCCGAACGTGAGCTGGCGGCGGACGACGTCGCCGTGCGGGTAGCGCACGTGGGGCCGCTCGGGCAGCTTGTCGAGCTCGATGATCCCGGCGGCGAGCCACTCCTGGTACGGCAGCTCGCCGGCCAGCTGGGCCTTGACCTCGTCGTCTTCGATGATGCGGCCCTGGGCGGTGTCGACCAGGAACATCTTCCCGGGCTGGAGCCGGCCCTTGCGGACCACCTGATCCGCCGGGATGTCCAGCACGCCGGCCTCGGAGCCGAGCACGACGAGGCCGTCCGCGGTGACCCAGAAGCGTCCGGGACGCAGGCCGTTGCGGTCCAGCACGGCACCGATCACGGTGCCGTCGGTGAAGCTGACGTTGGCCGGGCCGTCCCACGGCTCCATCAAGGAGGCGTGGAACCGGTAGAAGGCCTTGCGGGCCGGATCCATGTGGCTGTGGTTCTCCCACGCCTCGGGGATCATCATCAGCACGGCGTGCGGCAGCGGCCGGCCGCCGAGGTGCAGCAGCTCGAGCACCTCGTCGAACGAGGCGGTGTCCGACGCGCCGGGGGTGCAGATCGGGTACAGCCGGGAGATGTCGCCGGGGAAGAGGTCGCTGGCGAGCAGGGCCTCGCGCGCGCGCATCCAGTTGCGGTTGCCCTCGACCGTGTTGATCTCGCCGTTGTGGGCGAGGTACCGGTACGGGTGCGCCAGGGGCCACGAGGGGAACGTGTTGGTCGAGAACCGGGAGTGGACCAGCGCGATGGCGCTCTCCACCCGCGGGTCGGACAGATCCGGGTAGAAGTCCCGGAGCTGCGGCGTGGTGAGCATGCCCTTGTAGACGATGGTCCGAGCCGACAAGCTCGAGAAGTAGATGCGGTCGTCGCCCTGGCCGATCTCGTGCTCGATGCGCTTGCGCACCACGTACACCCGGCGCTCCAGATCGAGGTCGGTGAGCGACCCCCCGGGGGCGGCGACGAACAGCTGGCGGAACGACGGCATGGCGTCGAGCGCACCCGTGCCGAGGCTGGACGCGTCGACCGGCACGTCGCGCCAGGCCAGCACCTCCAGGCCCTCGCTGGCCACGATCTTGCCGACGGCCTCGAGGGCGGCGGCCACCTCCGACGCGTCGCCGGGGATGAAGCCGATGCCCGTGGCGTAGGCCCCGGCGGCGGGGAGCTCGACGCTGAGCTCGGCCCGGTAGAACGCATCGGGGACCTGGATCAAGATGCCGGCGCCGTCGCCCGTGTTGGTCTCGGCACCCGAGGCGCCGCGGTGGTCCAGGTGGACGAGGGCGGTGATGCCCTGCTCCACCAGCTGGTGGCTCCGGCGACCGTGCATGTCGACCACGAAGGCCACACCACAGTTCTCGTGCTCGAAACGGGGGTCGTAGAGCCCTTGGGCGGGCGGCGGCGTTCGCATCGGCGTTGCTTCCTTGCTGGAAGGACGGAGGGGGGACTGCTCCCCCCGATGTGGGGCTCGCCGGGACGCCGTTGGCCCGTATCGCAGGTCAAGCGACACTAGCCGAGGCCCGAATCGACCCTCCAATGCAAAAGGGGGTCGTAGGGTCATCGGCGTGAGCGACGCCAAGGACCTGCTGACCTACATCGGGGCGGCGCCATCGCCGTTCCACGCCGTGGCCGAGAGCCGCCGCCGGCTGGCCGACGCCGGCTTCACCACCCTGGACCTCACCGAGCCGTGGCCGGCGGGACCCGGGCGCTACCTCGTGGCGCGCGGCGGAGCGCTGGTGGCCTGGGAGGTGCCGGACGGTGCCGGGCCCGAGCGAGGGTTCCGCATCGTCGGCGCCCACACCGACAGCCCGAACCTCCGCATCAAGCCCCACCCCGACACGGGCACCGCCGGATGGCAGCAGCTCGGCGTCGAGGTCTACGGCGGGGCGCTCTGGAACTCCTGGCTCGACCGCGACCTCGGCCTGTCCGGCCGGGCGGTGGTCCGGGTCGGCGGGGAGCTCGAGGAACGGCTCTTCCACTGCGACTGCCCGCTCCTGCGGATCCCGCAGCTGGCCATCCACCTCGACCGCGACGTCAACGGGCAGGGCCTCAAGCTGAACCCGCAGCAGCACTTGACACCGGTGTGGGGCGTCGGTCCGGTGGAGGTCGGGGCCTTCGCCGCCCACGTCGCCGAGGAGGTGGGCGTGGCGCCGGACGCGGTGGTGGCGTGGGACGCCATGGTCCACGACCTGACGCCGGGCGCCCTCATCGGCCGCCGTCACGAGCTGGTGTCCACCGCCCGCCTCGACAACCTCCTCTCGTGCTGGGCCGGGGTCACCGCGCTCGCCGCCGACCGCGACGCCGGTCCTGCAGCGGACCCGGGTCCCGACGCCCCGGTCGCCGTGGTCTGCCTGTTCGATCACGAGGAGGTGGGCTCCACCTCCTCCACCGGCGCCGACGGTGCGCTCCTGGCGCAGGTGCTGGAGCGCACGGTCAACGCACGCGGCGGGACCCGGGACGACCTGCTGCGCGCCCTCGCCGCATCGGTGTGCGCCTCGACCGACGGCGCCCACGCCACCCACCCGAACTACCCCGAGCGCCACGAGCCCGGCCACCACATCGCCATCGACGGCGGGCCGGTGATCAAGGTGAACGCCAACCAGCGCTACGCCACCGACGCTGGCGGCCAGGCCGTGCTCATCGATGCCGCCGACCGCGCCGGTGTCCCCCACCAGGTCTTCGTCAGCCGGAACGACCAGCCGTGCGGCTCCACCATCGGCCCGCTCACCGCCGCCCGCCTCGGCATCGCCACGGCCGACGTCGGCGTGGCCCAGCTGTCGATGCACTCGGCCCGCGAGCTGTGCGGGGCGGCCGACGCCGAGCGGTTCGTGCGCCTCGTGGGCGCCTTCCTGCGCACGTGACCCCGGCCGAGGCCGCCCGCATCCTGGGCGTGGGCGCCGGGGCCACCCCCGACGAGGTCCGGATCGCCTACCGGTCCCAGATCCGCACCCACCACCCCGACCGGGCGGGGGCGCGGTCCTCGGATCGGGCCGCGTCCATCACCGAGGCCTACCGGGTGCTCGTCGAGCGGGGCCCTGCGGCCCCGGAGGAGCCGCAGGAACCTCGACCCGGAGCCCGGACCACCGCCACGGGACCGGTCCCGCCGCGTCCCGCCACGGACGACCTCGCCTTCGGTGCGCCGCCGGTGGGCCGGTTGGATGAGGACACCCTCGCCCTCGGCGCCCCGCCCGACGAGTCGTTCCGCTGGCTGCTCGATGCGGCCCACGACGTAGGCGAGATCACCTACGTCGACCGCTCCATGCCGATCATGGAGGTGCTGTGCCGCTTCGAGGGCGAGCCCGCCACGTCGCTCCTGCTCACCCTCCAGGGCCGCGGCGAGCGCACGGAGGTCTTCTGCACCGTGGAGTCCATCGAGGCCCGCCCGGCGCCACCGACGAGCGCCGTGGTCGACCTGCTGGAGCTGGCCCTGCACCGGCGCCGGTCGCCCCTCCCGCCGGATTAGATCAGTCGCCCTCGGCGTCGTCGCCGAAGTCGACCGGGGCGTCGAAGTCGACGACGCCCACCGGGTCGATCGGCAGACCCTTGATCCGGGTCTCGAAGTGCAGGTGCGGGCCGGTGGACAGGCCGGTGGACCCGACGAGGGCGATGACGTCGCCCCGCTTGACGATCTGGCCGGGCTTCACCAGCAGCTTGCTGGTGTGGCCGTACATGGTGCCGAGCGAGTGGCCGTGGTCGATCACGACGGCGTTGCCGTAGCCGCCCCGGACCTCGGCGAGGACCACGATGCCGTCGGCGGCGGCGTGGATCTCGGTCCCCGTCGGGGCGCCCATGTCGTCGCCGGCGTGGAGGCGGGCGACGCCGAGGATCGGGTGGACGCGCATGCCGAACGCAGATCCGGGCTTCACACCCGGGAGCGGGTTCGAGGTCTCGACCGCCCCGGGGAACCAGTCCTCCTGGTCCTTCTGGAGCTCGGCGAGGATCTGCTGGATGCCGTCCGACGCCCGGTTCATCGAGTTGATGCGGCCCTCGATGACCGCCTTCTGGCCTTGGATCTGGCGGAGGGCGGCGGCCTCCTTGACGTACTGCACGTTGAGGTCCGCCAGCAGCGAGGTCTGCATCGAACGGGCGTCGATCAGGAACTTCGCTGCGTCCTGGGTCTCGTCGCGGGTCTCGACGGCATCGTCCTTGGCCGCCTTCGCCGCCTTGGCCGCCTTGGTGCGGGCCTTCTCAGCCGCCTTCAGGTCGCCGAGGAGGGTCTCGGTGCTCCCGGAGATGGCCCGCCCGTAGGCCAGGGCCTGGCCGATCTGCTCACCGCTCTGGGCGTTGAGGAACGCCTCCATCTGACCGGGCTCGCCGCCGGTCACGTAGGACGCCACGATCTGCTTGCGCAGCCGCTCGCGTGCGACCTTCACCTTCTTCTCGGCCCGCTTGCGCTCGGCGACTCGGACCTCGACCTCGTGCTCGGCCTCGGTGAGGCGCTGGGTGGCGTCGAGCAGCTCGATCTGCTTGGCCTGCGTGTCCCGGTTGAGCGCGTCCAGCTTCAGCGAGGCCTCCTGGCTGGCGGCCTGGGCATCGCTCAGCTCCTGGAGCATCTGCTGCTCCTGGACGGTGAACGCCTCGTACTCGGACTTCAGCGCCGAGCTCTCGCCGTCCTGGGCCGACGCGGTGGGCACGACGAGCGCGCTGAACCCGAGTGCGCTGCAGAGCGCGAGCACCGCCATGGTTCGGCGGCCGAAGCTACGAGAAGGCTGCATCATCGCCCTGTGGTCATCCCCCGACGGGAAGGCTAGTGGTCACCTGACCCAATCGGCACCTCGGCGCCCGATGTGGAGCGGATTCACGCAGGAGGCCACACCTCGGCCTCCGCGAGCAGGCGGTCGCGGAAGTCCGGGTGGGCGATGGCGGCCAGCGCCCGCGCCCGTTCGCGCACCGTGCGGCCCCGCAGCTCGGCCACGCCGAACTCCGTGATGACGACGTCGAGCTGGTGGCGCGGCGTGGTGACGATGGTGCCCGCCGGGAACTGCCCCGCGATCCGCGAGACCCGCACCCCGTCGATGATCGTGGACGACCGCAGGCAGATGAGCGAGCGATCCTCGAGCTCGAGCCCCGAGGCCGCCACGAAGTCCTCGTGGCCGCCGATGCCCGAGAACTGGGCCCCGGCGAGCGTGTCGGCCACCGCCTGACCGGCGAGGTCGACCGCGAGCGCGCCGTTGATCGAGATCATGCGGCGGTTCTTGGAGATGAGCTCCGGCGAGTTGACCAGCTCCACCGGCAGGAAGCGCACCTCGGTGTTGCCGTCCAGCCAGTCGTAGAGCTCGCGGGTGCCGCCGGCGAAGGTGGTGATGGACACGCCGTCGTAGACGCCCTTGTTGTTGGTGACCTTGCCGGCGACGTGGAGCTTCATGAGCCCCGTGGTGAACATCTCCGAGTGGATCCCGAAGTCGCCCTTGTCGCTGTCGGCCAGCAGCGAGGCCACGGTGGAGGGCACGCCGCCGATGCCGGTCTGGATGGTGGCGCCGTCGATCACGTAGTCGTCGACGTAGGCGGCGATGGCCCGCTCGTCGTCGGACGGCTCGGGGTCGCCGATCACGAACGGCTCCCGGTCGGACTCCACGAGCACATCGATCTGGTCGACGTGGATGCGGTGGCGGTGCTCCCCGAGGCCGAGCGTGACCGGGAACCGGGGGCTGGTCTCCACCACCAGGAGCCGCCCGGGATCATCGCCCGCCCGCTGGATCTCCTTGATGGTGGCCCCGGCGTGGAGCGAGAGGCTGCACCAGCCGTCGGCGTCGGGTGGGGCGGCGGCGGTGGCCACGACCCGAGGGTTGATCCGCTCGAGCGCGGGTCCGAACCGGCGGAAGTCCGCCGGCACGAACTCGATGGCGCCGCCCTGGTCCCGCATCAACCGCTCGAGCGGTCCGTAGAACCCCGAGAGGAACCGGACGCCGGGCCGGCCGAACACCTCGTAGAAGTCCGTGAGGAGCGCGCCGGTGATGACGAGGTCGTCCCAGTCGGTCCTCGCGCCGAGCGCGTGGAGGAAGCCCCCGGGGTGGCCGGGGCCGAGGGGGATCCCCAGCACATCGGTGGGGTGGAGCAGGGCCGCAGCCTGCTCGGGGGTCAGGCGCTCCGTCATGGCTGGGCAACCTAGCCTTGACGGCGGGTGCATACTCGGTATAGTACGCGGTATCCCACGTCGAGGAGACGACCGATGAGCGTCCGACACGCCCTGCTCGCCCTGCTGAGCGACGGCCCCAAGTACGGCCTCCAGCTCCGTCATGCGTTCGAGGCCCGGACCGGTGAGGTCTGGCCCCTCAACGTCGGGCAGGTGTACACGACCCTCCAGCGCCTCGAGCGCGACGGCCTCGTCGCCTCCGACGGGTCCGACGACGGGCCGCAGAAGGGCTACCGGATCACCGGCGACGGCACCACGGAGCTCACCACCTGGCTGGAGACGCCGCCGGAGATGGCCCAACCGCCCCGTGACGAGCTCCTGATCAAGGTCCTTGTGGCCGCTCAGGTGCCCGGCGTCGACGTCCACGCCATCATCCAGACCCACCGGCGCCACCTCATCGAGTCGATGCAGCGCTACACGTCGGTGAAGGCCGACGCGTCCGACGACGACGTCGCCCTGGCGCTCGTCGTCGACGCCGAGCTCTTCCGGATCGAGGCCATGGTGCGGTGGCTGGACACCGCGGAGATCCGGCTCCCCCGGCTCCTCGCCAGCGCGCCCCCGTCGCCGGCGCCCACCGCCGCCGAGGAACAGGTCGCGGCCGAGGAGGTCCGGTCGTGACCGCCGTGTTGGAGCTGCGCAGCACCACCAAGGTCTATGGCGAGGGAGCGGGCGAGGTGCACGCGCTGCGAGGCATCGACCTGGCCGTCGACGCCGGCGAGCTGGTGGCGATCATGGGCCCGAGCGGGTCGGGCAAGAGCAGCCTGCTCACCATCGCCGGCAGCCTCGAGCATGCCACCAGCGGCGAGGTGCGGATCGACGGCGTCGACCTCGCCGGGCTGTCACGCAACCAGAAGGCGGCGCTGAGGCGGCGCTCCATCGGGTTCGTCTTCCAGGACTTCAACCTCCTCCCGGGCCTGACCGCGGCCGAGAACGTCTCGATGCCCCTCGAGCTCGACGGGACCTCGGGCCGCAAGGCCCGGACCCGGGCGCTCGAGGTGCTCGACGAGCTGGGGCTGGCCGAGCGGGCCGAGCACTTCCCCGACGACCTGTCTGGCGGCGAGCGGCAGCGCGTCGCCATCGCCCGGGCCCTCGTCGGGGAGGGGCGCCGCCTCCTCCTCGCCGACGAGCCCACCGGAGCGTTGGACTCGGTCAACAGCGAGGCCGTGATGCGGCTGCTGCGCCGGGTCTGCGCCCAGGGTGCCGCCGGCGTGGTCGTGACCCACGATGCCCAGCTCGCCTCGTGGGCCAACCGGGTCGTCTTCCTGCGCGACGGCCGCGTCGTGGACCAGACCACACCTGCGGCGGGGCCGGAGTCCCTGCTCAGCACGGTCGCTCCTCAGCCCTCGTGAGCACCGCCCGACGACCCGGCGGGCCGCCACGGCGGGCCCTGGTCCGCTGGTCGTGGCGCATGTTCCGCAAGGAGTGGCGCCAACAGGCCCTCATCCTGGGACTGGTGACCATCGCGGTGGCGATCGCCGTGGCCGGCTCCACGATGGCCATGAACGCGGCCGGCGCCACCCAGCCGGGGTTCGGGTCCGCCGGCGCCACGGCCCGGATCCCGATCGCCGACCCCGCCCGCGTGCCAGCCCTCATCGCCAGTGCGGAGGCTCGCTACGGCTCGGTCGAGGTGATCGGCCACCGGGACACGACCGTGGCGGGCTCAGCCGACCGGCTCGACATCCGGGCCCAGGACCCCGACGGCCGGTTCGGGCACAGCATGCTCGCCCTCCGAGACGGGCGCTACCCCACCGCTGTCGGCGAGGTCGCGCTCACCCCCGCGGTCGCCGACCTGCTCGGTGCCGGGATCGGCGACCAGGTGGAGCTGGACCGCAAGGACCGCACCGTCGTGGGCCTGGTGGAGAACCCGACCGGGCTCGGCGATGACTTCGCCCTCGTCGCACCGGACCGCGGCCGGTCCGCAACCACGCTCGTGCTGCTGTTCGAGCGGCCGGGCACCGCAGGCCGCAGCGCTCGCGGGACGGGGACCTCGGACCCGCGGTCGACCGACGAGAGCGGCCTCGCCTCCGTTCCCGTGATGATCCGTGGCGACAACGGCCCGGTCGCAGCCCTGGTCCTGGTCGCCGTCGCTTCGGCCATGACCCTGGTGGGCCTCATCGCTGCAGCCGGCTTCGTCGTGGTCGCCCAGCGCAGGCAGCGCCAGCTCGGCCTGCTGGCGGCCATCGGCGCCACCGAACGACACCTCCGCCTCGTCGTGGTCGCCAACGGCGCCATCGTCGGTCTCGTGGCTGCGGTCGCCGGCACCGGTCTCGGCGTGCTGGGCTGGGCGCTCGCGACCCCCGCAGTCGAAGCCGCCGCCGACCGGCGCCTCGGTCGCTTCGACCTGCCCTGGGGTGTGGTCCTCGGGTGCGCCGCCATCGCCGTGGTCGTGTCGGTGGCCGCTGCGTGGTGGCCGGCCCGCCGGATGGCCCGCATCCCCGTCATGGCGGCGCTCGCCGGGCGGCCCCCGTCACCTGCTCCGGTCCACCGGTCGCTCCTGGTGGCGATGGCGGCGCTGGTGGCCGGCGTCGCGGCCATCGCCACGGCCATCCCCCATGGCGACGACGTCAAACCCCTCCTGCTCATCGCCGGGGTCATCGCCGTCGCCGTCGGCACCGTGTTCGCCGCTCCTGCCGTGATCAAGATCGGCGCCGCCCCCGCAGCGCACCTGGCCTTCTCCAGGCGCCTCGCGCTCCGGGATCTCGCCCGCTTCCAGTCCCGATCCGCCGCTGCGCTCGCGGCCATCACGTTCGTCGTGGGCATCTCGGTCACCATCGTCGCCATCGCCGGCGTGAACCAGTACCGCACCGACGAGGGCAACCTGTCGAGCCGCCAGCTGCTGATCGAGATCGCCGGCCCTCAAGCCGATCCCACCGCGGACCCCGGCCTGAGCGCCGAGCAGTCCGCGGCGCTCGATGCCCGTGCCGCCGCGATCGGCAGCGAGATCGAGGGCGCCGACGTGCTCGCGCTCGATGTGGCACGGCGACCGGCCACCAGCGATCCCGCCGACCCGATGCTGAACGAGCCGCTCTCGGTGGCGCTGTCGGTCGGAGACCACAGCTGGCGCCACCTGGGCTACCCGCCCGTCGCCACCCCCGAGCTCCTGGAGCACTACGGCATCGACCCGGCATCCATCCGACCCGGCACCGAGCTGCTCAGCGGAGACCACCGCGACGTCACCATCCTCGACATCTCCCGGCGCGACCCCGGCACCACCAAGGTGCAGCGCGTCGAACTGCCGCCGTACACCTCGGCCCCGCGGTGGCTGATCACCGAGCACGCGCTCCACGAGCACGGGTGGGAGGCGGTGCGCTCCGGCTGGCTGGTCGACGCAGACCACGCGCTCACCACCGACGAGATCGCGTCGGCCCGCGCCGCAGCCGCAGACGCCGGGATGACCATCGAGGTCCGGTCGTCGCAGGACTCGCTCGCCGCCCTGCGGACGGTCACCACCGGGGCCGCGGCGCTCCTCGCCCTCGCCATCCTCGCCATGACGGTGGGGTTGATCCGCAGCGAGTCGGCACGCGACCTCCGCACGCTGACCGCCACCGGCGCCAACAGCCGCACCCGTCGCGCCCTGACGGCCAGCACCGCGGGCTTCCTCGGCGCGATGGGGGTCGCGCTCGGGACGGCAGGTGCGTACGTCGCCCTCACCGCCGGCTACCACAGCGACCTGGGACGCCTGGTCCCGCTCCCGTGGGCGCACCTGGCCACCATCGCGATCGGGTTGCCGCTGCTGGCGACAGCCGCCGGGTGGGTCCTCGCCGGCCGGGAGCCCTCCGGGTTCTCCCGCCAGACCTTCGATTGACCGGACCGTCGGCGCTCGTCCGCTGGTCGCCGCCCGCGCTCCGGCGCTCGCTCCGCTCGATCCGAACCGTGCTTCCGATGAGTTCGCGCCCCCGACGCGGTCTGACCAGGCAACATCGGGGTCGCACGCGACCGGAACCAGGAGCACCCACATGCGGATCGTCATCAGCGAGTTCATCAGCCTCGACGGAGTCATCCAGGCCCCAGGCGGGCCCCAGGAGGACACCGACGGCGGCTTCGCCCACGGTGGCTGGTCGCTCCCGTTCTTCGATCCCGAGATCATGGGCGCCGCCATCGGGGCGGGCTTCGCCTCGGTCGAGGCCCTCCTCTTCGGCCGCCGCACCTTCAACGGCATGGCCGCTGCCTGGCCCGACCGGGCGGGCGATCCGTTCGCGGATCAGATGAACGCCATCAAGAAGTACGTGGTGTCGAGCACCCTCACCCCCGATGCCATCACGTGGGAGAACGCCGAGCTGATCCCCGCCGACGGCGCCCTCGACGCCATCCGCGCCCTCCGGGCCCGAGACGGCGGGGATCTGTCGATCATGGGCAGCGCGACCCTGTCGCGGTCGCTCATCGAGGCTGACCTGGTCGACGAGCTCAACCTCATGATCGAACCCGTCTCCCTGGGGGGCGGCAAGCGCCTCTTCCCCGACGACGGGTCCGCTCGGGTGTTCGAGCTCGTGTCCACCACCTTGGCCTCGACCGGCGTCCAGATCTGCAAGTTCCGTCCCACCGGCGCACCGCTCGTCACGGGCCACAGCGACGAGCTCTACGAAAACGGCAGGGAACCGGTGACGCCGGCGTGACCGGTTCCACCCTGACCGTCGCAGGCGATGCGCTCGTCACCGACCTGCGCCGGTCCTGGACCGCCGCCGAGGTGTGGGACACCGCCGACCGCATCGCCCACCTTGCTCGGGCGGCGGTCGGCCTCGTCCCCGATCCGGGGTCCCCTCGACGGCGCGTCGCGGTGTTCGCCGAGAACGCCGGCGAGGCCGTCATCGCCCACCTCGGGGGGCTGCGCTCCGGCGCGTCGGTCGTGGCGGTCAACGGCCACCTCGCCGCAGCGGAGGCTGCGTACCAGCTGGCCACCGGCGACGTCGCCCTGGTCATCGCCGGTCCGCGGACGGCGGAACGGGCTCGAGAAGCAGCAGCCCTCGCCGGGAGCTGCGAGGTCCGAGCGTGGAGCGACCCCGGCTGGTCGGACTGGCTGGCCTCTGCGCCGGCGGGTCCCCCGTCGGACACCACCGCCATCGTCCCGAACCTGCTCTTCACCTCCGGCACCACGGGCACGCCCAAGGCCACCCACCTCCCGCCCAACGTGTTCCCCCCGCGCGCCTCGTGGGCGGAGTTCATCGAGGCGACCCGGGCCAACCGGTTCGTGGGCCTCGGGCGCCACCTCGTGGTCGCGCCGCTCCACCACACCGGCCCCCTCAACGCCGTCCGCGCCCTCGCCGCCGGCACCCCCATCGGGGTGCTCCCCCGCTTCGACGCCGAGCAGGTGCTCCGGACCATCGACGAGTGGGACATCGCGTCGACCACGGTCGTCCCCACGCACCTGGCCCGGCTGGCGGCGCTCGCCCCCGAGGTCCGGGAGCGGTGGGACGTGTCGAGCCTGCGGCTCGTGTTCCTGACCGGGGCCGCCTGCCCGGTCGACGTGAAGCGGGCGATCATCGACTGGTGGGGACCGGTGGTGCTGGAGGCGTACGGCGCCACCGAGGTCGGGGTCACCGCGTCGATCAGCAGCGAGGACTGGCTGGCCCACCCCGGTTCGGTGGGACGGTCGGTCGCCCCCTACACCGCCCTGGTGGTGGACGACGACGGCACCGAGCTGCCCGCCGGCGAGGAGGGCCGCCTGTACTTCCGGGACGCCACCGGCCGGGGCATCGTCTACGAGGGCGACCCGGACCGCACCGCCGCCGCCCACCTCGAACCGGGCGTGTTCACGCTCGGCGAGATCGGCAAGGTGGACCAAGACGGCTTCGTGTCCATCACCGACCGCTTCTCCGACATGGTCGTGACCGGAGGCGTCAACGTCTACCCGGCGGAGATGGAGCAGGTCCTGGTCGCCCATCCCGGCGTGGCCGACGTCGCCGGCATCGGCCTCCCCCACCCCGACCTCGGCGAGCAGCTCGTCGCCCTCGTCGTCCCCGCCGACCCGGCGGATCCGCCGTCGACCGAGCAGCTGCAGGCCTGGTGCGAGACCCGCCTGTCGCGGTTCAAGTGCCCGAGGGAGATCCGCATCGTGGACGACCTGGGCCGCAACCCCCTCGGCAAGCTCGACAAGCGATCGCTTCGCTCGGCGCAGCGCTGATCCCTCGCGCCTCCGTGCACCCGATGAGTCGCTCCGGCGCCACGTGCGACCCCCTTCGTGCCGGAGGACCGATCCTGGCGGATCTGGCAGGCTGCTCCGCCATGGGCAGCACCTACGCGAACGTCACCGTCCTCGACACCGGCGTCGACGCCGTGAAGGAGGCGCTCGCCGGCAGCGGTGCGCACCTCGCGGCGGAAGGCGGCGACGTCGTGGTGTTCTCGCCGTACGACGAGGAGCAGATGGGCGCGCAGGTCACGGCGCAGCAGGTGGCCGCCGCCCTCGGCGCCACCACCGTCGACGTGATCGTGCTGGACGAGGACTTCGTGCAGATCCACGTCGTGGCCGGAGGCGAGGTGGTGGCGTCCGCCGTCGCTCCGCCGAACGGGGCCGCGATCATGGGCGAGATGATGGGCGACGCCGGCGGCGAGGCGCCCGAGCCCGCTGACCCCGCCGCCACCGCCGCCGCGCTGGTCGCCGCAGTCGGGCGCGGGGATGCCGCCGCCGTGGAGCACGCGCTCCGCGCCGACAACGTGTTCGCCAGCGAGTCCCACCACGGCGTGTTCGCGGCGCTCGGCCTGCCGACCATCGGGGTCGGCTGGGGCCACCGCTACCTCGAGCAGGACCGCGAGCTCTTCGACGCCGTCCCCCTCGTCACCGCCTGAGCCACGAGGCGACAGCGCTCGGCCTGGTCAGCTGCCGTAGCTGACCGGGAACTCCTTGAGGGCGTGCAGCCAGCCGGAGCGGAGCCGCGACGGCTCGCCGAGCTGGGTGATGTCGGGCAGGTGGTCGGCGATGGCGTTGAACATCAGGTTGATCTCGACCTTGGCCAGGTTGGCACCCACGCAGAAGTGGGCACCGCCGCCGCCGAACCCGACGTGCGGGTTGGGGTCGCGCAAGATGTTGAACGAGTGCGGATCCTCGAAGACCGTCTCGTCGAAGTTGGCCGAGGAGTAGACGAGGCCGACGCGCTGGCCCTTGTGGATCTGCTCACCGTGGAGCTCGACGTCGTGCTCCGCGGTGCGCTGGAACATGACGACCGGCGTGGCCCAGCGGACGATCTCGTCGGCCGTGGTCTCGGGGCGCTCCGCCTTGTACAGCTCCCACTGCTCGGGGTTCTGCAAGAAGGCGTGCATGCCGTGGCTGATGGCGTTGCGGGTGGTCTCGTTGCCGGCCACCGCCAGGATCAGCACGAACCAGCCCAGCTCCTCGGAGGTGAGCGTCTCGCCATCGGTCGAGGCGACCACGAGCCGCGTGATGATGTCGTCGGCGGGACAGGCCTTGCGCTCCTCGGCGAGGGTCATGGCGTAGCCGAGGATCTCGGCGGAGGCCACGGCCGGATCGCCGTCCAGGTCCGGGTCGTCGTAGGCCATCATCTGGTTGGACCAGTTGAAGATCTGCTTGCGGTCGTCCTGCGGGAAGCCCATCAGGTCGGCCAGGGCCTGGAGCGGGAGCTCGCACGCCACGTCTTCGACGAAGTTGCCCTTGCCCTTGGCCTTGGCCTCGATGCAGATCTGGTTTGCCCGCTCTCGCAGGACGTCCTCGATCTTGGCGACGCCGCGGGGCGTGAACACACCACGAGACACGATGCCGCGGACCTTGTTGTGCTGCGGGTCGTCCATGTTGAGGAGCATGTTGCGCTGGATCTCGCGCTCGGCTTGGCCGATGGTCCCCTGGAACTTGACGATGGCCGTGTTCTCGGCGCTCGACCAGCCCTCACGGGCTCCGGAGATGGCCTTGACGTCTTCGTGGCGGGTGGCGAGCCAGAAGCCGCCGTCGGTGAAGCTGGAGTTCTCCTTGGTCTGGGGGTTCCAGAAGAGCGGCTTGTTCTCGCGCAGGTAGGCGAACTCGGGCAGGGGCACCCCGGCGACCATGGTGTCGGGGTCGGTGAAGTCGGTCCCGCGCGCGACGGGACAGCGATCGATGCTCATCGGGGCCTCAGGCCTCCACGTTCTGGTTCATCAGGTTGCTCATACGCTCGCTCGCATCGATGCAGTCCTCGACCATCTCGAAGATCACGTCGCGGGTCGGGCGCATCTTCTCGAAGGTGCCCACGATCTGGCCCACCGGGTTGAACTGCACATCTCGGGCCTGCTCCGGGTACTTGTGGCCGCGCTGCACGGCGTTGGAGGTGACCATGAACTGCATCGGCATCCCGAGCGGCTTCGGGTTCTCCGGGTCCTCCCAGGCCTCGGTCCAGTCGTTGCGGAGCATGCGGCAGGGCTTGCCGGTCCACGAACGGCTGCGGAGCGTGTCCTTGCTGGTGGCCTCGAAGTAGCTCTGCATCTGCGCCGGCGGCACGTCGGCCTCGGCGACGGTCAGCCACAGCGAACCGGTCCACACGCCCTGGGCGCCCATGGCGAGCGCTGCGGCCATCTGGCGGCCGTTGCCCACGCCGCCGGCGGCGAGCCTCGGGGTGTCGCCGAGCACGTCGAGCACCTCCGGCCACAGCACGACCGAGCCGATCTCGCCGGTGTGGCCGCCGCCCTCGGTCCCCTGGGCGATCACGATGTCGACCCCGGCCGCCTTGTGGCGGGCGGCCTGTGCGGCCGATCCGCACAGCGCGGCGATGAACTTGCCCTTGGCGTGGACGTTCTCGATGACGTCGGGCGGCGGCGTGCCGAGGGCGTTGGCGAGCAGCACGACCTTGTCGTGCGAGAGGGCGATCTCCGCCTGCGGACCGGCGATCGCGGTGCCGAAGCCGATCAGCTCGCGCATCTTCTCCTCCTCCGGGAGGTCCGGCACGTTGTGCTCGGCGAGCAGCTTCTGCACGAAGTCGCGGTGCTCCTGGGGGATCATCGCCTTGAGGTCCTCTTCGAGCTTGTCGGCGTCGGTGGCCCCCATACCCTCGTACTTGCCGGGGATCACGATGTCGACGCCGTAGGGCTTGTCGCCGATGTGCTCGTCGATCCAGTTCAGCTCGACCTCGAGCTGCTCTGGGGTGAACCCGACGGCCCCGAGGACCCCGAGGCCTCCCGCCTTGCTGACGGCCACCACCACGTCGCGACAGTGGGTGAAGGCGAAGATGGGGAACTCGATGCCGAGCTTCTTGGCTACGTCGGTCTGCATGATTTTCTCTTTCAGCCTTTCAGGGAAACAGGGAGGTGCTTGATGCCGTTGACGAAGTCCGAGCGCATGCGCTTGTGCTGGCCGGCGGCCTCGACGTTCGGGTAGCGGCGCAGGAAGGTGCGCAGCATGGTCTTGATCTGCGCCCGGGCGAGGTTGGCGCCGAGGCAGAAGTGAGTGCCGCCACCGCCGAAGGTGACGTGGTCGTTGGGGGTGCGGCGGGCGTCGAACACGTCGGCGTCGGCGAAGTGGTTCGGGTCCCGGTTGGCCGCCGGGTAGTAGATGACCACCTTGTCGCCGGCCTTGATCGCCTGGCCGGCGATCTCGGTGTCGACCGTGGCGGTGCGACGGAAGTTGTGGATCGACGCGCCCCACCGGAGGAACTCCTCGGTGGCGCTGGTCCACAGCTCGTCGTCGTCGATGCCGTCCACCAGCTGCTGCTTGAGCTCGGGGAACTCGAGGAGCGCGACCATCGAGTGGGCGATGAGGTTGCGGGTGGTCTCGTTCCCGGCCACCACGAGGGTGACGAAGAACATGTTGAGCTCCTGGTCCGACAACCGGTCGCCGTCGATCTCGGCCAGGGCGAGGGCGGTGATGATGTCGTCTCGGGGGTTGGCGCGGCGGTCGGCGGCGAGGGCGTCGCAGTACATGTAGATCTCGGCCATGGCGGCCTCGCCGTCCTCCTCGGACACCCGGAAGTCGGGGTCCTGCGCACCGACCATGCGATTGCTCCAGTCGAACACGAGGTGGCGGTCCTCCACCGGCACGCCGAGCAGCTCGCAGATCACCATCAGCGGCAGCTCGGCTGCGACCTGCTCGACGAACTCGATCTCGTCCCTGCCCTCGAGGCCGTCCACGATGCCGACGGCCAGCTCATCGATGTGGTCGACGAGGGCGTTGATCATGCGGGGCGTGAACCCTGCGCTGACGAGGCGGCGGAACCGCGAGTGCTTCGGCGGATCCATGTTGAGGATCGTCATCCTCACCAGCTCCATGGCCTCCTCGGGCATGTCGGCGAGGAACGTGGAGCCGAGCTCGGCGCTGAAGGTCGTGTGGTCGCGGCTGACGGCGCGCACGTCGTCGTAGCGGGTGACCACCCAGAAGCCCGTGAACTCCGGGTGCTCGTGCCAGAACACGGGCGCCTCGTTGCGCAGCAGCTCGAACTGGTCGTAGGGCACGGCCTGGGCCCACGTGTCTTCGAGGAGGTCGATCTGGTCGAGGGAGATGCTCATCGGGTGGCTCCTGTGGTGATGGGTGCGGGCAGGCCGAGGACCCGGCGCAGGCCGGAGACGACGACCGGCTGCGGGAACGCAGCGGGATCGAGGCGGTACTGGAACGCGGCGCCGAGCAGCAGGGCGATGACCTGGGCGGCCAGCTCGTCCGACGGTGCCGGGAGGTCGAAGCCGAACTCCCGGGACCAGTCTTCGAGCCCGCCTGCGAGACCGCGGCGCATCACCTGGAACCGTTCGGCGCCGACGACGCCCATCTCCGGGTCGCGCACCGCGTGCAGCCAGAGCTCGAACTCGAGCAGCAGCCAGGCGTCGCCGCTCTCGCTGTCGCGCCGGACCACACCGTCCCACAGGGCCCCGAGGCGGCCGTCGAGATCGTGCTCGCCCTGGAGCGACGCCCCGATGTCGACGATCGTCTGCTCGATCCACTGCTCCAGCAGGCCGACGAGCAGGCCTTCCTTGCCGCCGAAGTGGTTGTAGAGGGCTCCGGTGGTGCGATCCGCAGCGGTGGCCACCGCCTCAGCCGAGGTGGCGTGGAACCCCCGCTGGGCGAACAGCTCGGCAGCAGCGTTCAACAGCAGGGCGCGCGTCTCGGCGCGTCGTTCCTCCTGCGTTCTCCCCATGCAGCGCAACTTACATCGGTCGGCCTACAAATGTCGACCATCCGATGTATGCACGCCGTCACCCCCCGTGGACGCAACGGCGCCACCCCCGGGACGAGGGCGGCGCGACTCGACTCCTGGGTTCAGCGGGCCCGGTTCTTGGCCGCGGCCGGCGGACGGGCCTTGCCGCTCCGCTTCTTCTTCGTGCGGGCCGGGGCCTCGCCGTTGGCGACGAGGACCTCGCGCTTGGCCTTGCGGCGAGACGCACCGGACGGCCGGACCTTCGCGCCGCCGGCGACGTCGCCCGGCAGGGTCTGATCGCTCGACGGGCTCCCCTGCGCGCGGTGGCTGGCGCGGTCGGTGGCACGCTGCTTGGAGCGACGCTCCTCCTCGCGCTCGTTCACCTCGGCCCGGAGGCTGCGCTCCTCATCGGTGAACTGGCGGGTGCGACGGTCGGCGCGGTTCTCGCGGCTGGACTTGGTGGCGCGCTCCTCGCCGTCCCAGCGGGCCTGGCGCTCGGAGCGCTCCGAGCGGTCCTCCGGGCGCGACGAGCGGGGCGAACCGTGGTCGGCCCGGTCCTGGCGTTCGCTGCGACCGGGGCGGGACGCCCCACGAGACGGGCGGCTGAGGTCCGACGGGCGGGCCCCGCTGCGGCTCTGGTCCTCGTGACGGTTGGTCGAGCGCGCCGGGGTGCGGTCCGACGAACCCGAGCGGTCGGTGGCCGATGACCGGTCCGGGCGCGGGGTGCCCGAGCGCGAGCTGCTTGGCCGTCCGCCACGGGGCTTGGGCTCGTCCCAGTCGCGCTGGCGATCGGCGCTGGTGCGCGCCTTGGCCTTCGACCGCGATGGACTGTTGGCGGGGACGGGCGGGGTCAGGTCCTTGACCAGGGCCTTGTTGCGGCCGGACTTGGGCCGGAAGGCCTGCTGAGGGCCTTCGGGCAGCGAGGCGACGTCCGGCTCGCCGATCTCGACGTCGACCCCGGCGCCCTTCTTGATCTTGACGGCGTCCTTGCGCTGGCTCTTGTCGATGAGCGTCACGACCGTGCCGGTCATCCCGGCGCGGCCGGTGCGGCCGGAGCGGTGGATGTAGTCCTTGTGATCGGCGGGGAGATCGAAGTGGACCACGCCCATGACGCCGTCGACGTGGATGCCGCGAGCGGCCACATCGGTGGCCACGAGGGCTTGGACGTCGCCGCGGTGGAACGCCTCGAGCGCCCGCTCGCGCTGGGCCTGGCTCCGGTTGCCGTGGATGGCGGCGGCCTTGATGCCGGCGTTGCCGAGCTGCTTGGCGATGCGGTCCGAGCCGTGCTTGGTCCGGCTGAACACGATGGTGGGGCCGAGGCGGTCGACGATCTGGGCGAGCACGGCGACGCGCTCGGGGCGCTCGCACAGCCAGAAGTGGTGGACGACGTCGCCGGTCTCTTCGTCTTCGACCTCGTGGATCACCGGGTTCTTCTGGTACCGCTTCACGAGGGAGTCGATCGCGCCGTCGAGCGTGGCGCTGAACAGCACGGTCTGGCGGTCGTCGCGCGTGTCGTCGAGGATGCGCTTGACGTCGGGCAGGAAGCCCATGTCCGCCATCCGATCGGCCTCGTCGACCACGGCGAAGGTGACGGACCGGAGGTCGCAGCAGTTGCGGTCGAGGAGGTCGATGAGGCGGCCCGGCGTGGCGACCACGATGTCGATGCCGGCCCGCAGCTTCTTGATCTGGGGCTCGATCCCGGCGCCGCCGTACACGGCGAGGATCCGCAGCCCGCTGTTCAGGTTCTCGAGCTCCTCGGCGACCTGGATGGCGAGCTCACGGGTGGGGGCGAGCACCAGGCCGTGGGGCTTCTTGGGGGCGGACCGGGTGACCCGGGCGACCATGGGGACGCCGAAGGCGATGGTCTTGCCGGAGCCGGTGGGGGCCTTGCCGCAGAGGTCGCGGCCGGCGAGCGCCGGCGGGATGGTGGCGACCTGGATGGGGAAGGCCTCGTCGATGCCGCGGTTCGACAGCGCGGTGGCGATGGCATCGGGGACGCCGAGGGAGGCGAAGGTGGTGGACATGGGGGCAGATCTCCTTGACGCCACGTGGGCGGATCGGGTGTGGCAGGAACGGCGTCGGCCGGAGCCGAGGTCGACAGCCATCTCCCGCTCCTGTCAGCCGGAGCCGACGGACCCGAACGTGGGTCTTGGGTTCGCCTCTCGGCGCCCCCTGTGAGATCGCTGTCCGATCGCGCCGGCCGGAGCCTGCACTGATCGACCTGGTGAGCCTACCGGGTGGCGGGGAGCCGCTCGAACCCCGTCGCGCGGTCAGGCGTCACATCGGGCCCGGTCAGACGGGGTCTGGCCCGGGTCGGGCCGGGGTCAGGCCTCGTCGGGATGGTCGGCGAACCACTCGTCCATGGCGGCGTTCCAGCGCGCCACCTGATCGGCGGTGAGGGTGTGGGCGTTCTCCTCGGTGGACACGAAGCCGCAGCGCCGCACCGCGTAGACGTAGGCCGGGTGCACGCCGGCGCGCTCCATGGCATCGGTCAGGGACCGGGAGACGTCGGCGGGGCCGGTTCGGGGCTCCTCGTCGATCACCCGGCCCACGGTACGCGCCGCGACCCGGTGACGAGGGGACCACCCTGGGCGACTGGCCCGGCCGATTCCCGCTAGTAGTTGCGGGTTCCAACCGCCAGGATGGCCGTCGTGATCATCGACGACGCAGGCTGCTACGCCGCCATCCGGAGCAAGGACCGCCGGTTCGACGGCTGGTTCTTCGTCGGGGTGACCACCACGGGCATCTTCTGTCGGCCGAGCTGCCCGGCCACCACCCCGCGCCGCCGGAACGTCCGCTTCTACCCCACCGCCGCCGCCGCCCAGGGCGCCGGGTTCCGGGCCTGCCGACGGTGCCGGCCGGACACGGCCCCGGGGAGCCCGGAGTGGAACGTGCGCGGCGATCTGGCGTCACGGGCGATGCGGCTGATCGACGACGGGCTGGTGGACCGGGAGGGGGTCGGCGGTGTCGCCCGACGCCTCGCGGTGAGCGAGCGCCACCTGCACCGGGTGCTGGTCCAGGAGCTGGGCGCCGCTCCCCTGCCGCTCGCCCGCTCCCGCCGCGCCCAGACCGCCCGCGTCCTGATCGAGACGACCGAGCTGCCGTTCACCGAGATCGCGTTCGCCGCGGGGTTCGCGAGCATCCGCCAGTTCAACGACACGGTCCGCGAGTTCTTCGGTGCCAGTCCCACCGTGCTGCGCTCCGATCGGACCACGTCGATCAAGCGGGGGCGGTCGGGCGCCCACGTGCGCCACGACGGCGCCGGCCCCACCCCCATCTCGCTGCGCCTGGCGACCCGGACCCCGTTCGCCGGCGACGAGGTGGTGGGGTTCCTGGCCGCGAGGGCGATCCCGGGGGTGGAGGCGGTCGATCCCGACGGCACCTACCACCGCGTGCTGCGCCTCCCCACCGGCATGGCGATCGTCACGCTGCGCGCCCAGCCCGACCACGTCACCGCCGACCTGCTGCTCGCCGACCTCCGCGACCTGGGGCCAGCCGTGGCCCGCTGTCGGCGGCTCCTCGACCTCGACGCCGATCCGGAGGCCGTCGACGCCGCCCTGGGCGCCGATCCGGTGCTCCGCCCGCTCGTCGTCAGCGTGCCCGGCCGCCGGTCGCCGGGCGCGGCGGACGGGACGGAGCTTCTGGTCCGCGCCGTGATCGGCCAGCAGGTGTCGGTCGCCGGAGCCCGGACGGTGGCCGGCCGGGTCGCCACCGCCCTCGGCGAAGACCTGCCTCCCGTGCTGCGAGCCGCCTCTTCGGCGGGGGACCGCCTCGAACGGGCCTTCCCCGCCGCCGCCACGCTGGCCGCTGCCGACCCGACCTCGTTCTCCATGCCCCGCGCCCGGGGTCTGGCGCTGACCGAGGCGTGCGGTCTGGTCGCCGACGCGTCGGTGGTGCTCGACCCCGGCTCCGACCGAGAGGAGGTCGAGCAGCGGCTGCTGGCCGTGAAGGGCATCGGTCCGTGGACCACCGCCTACATCGCGATGCGGGCGCTGAGCGATCCGGACGTCTTCCTCCCCACCGACCTCGGCGTCCTGCGCGGCCTCGGCAACCTGGCCGGCCCGACCGAGCCGAAGCACGCCGCCGCTCTGGCCGAGCGCTGGCGACCGTGGCGCTCGTACGCGCTCCACCACCTCTGGCCGGCGAGCGCCCCTCAGCCGCCGGGCGCCACCGGGCTGGCGAGCGCATCGACGTCGATGTCGCAGGACGCGTAGAGCGCGTTCGTCTCGGTCTCGCCGAACGCAGCGACCTGGTCGTAGGTGAGCTTGGCGATGGCATCGGCGATGCAGAGCCCCTGCTCGGGGGTGGCGCCCTGCTCCACGAGCGCGGCGCCGGTGATCACGCCGGTCACCTTCGTCGCCGTGACACCGCAGCGCGCTTCGTACTCCGGGACGACCTCGTCGGCGTCCAGCTCGCCGATCCCTCCGTCCTCGAGGACGCTGATGATGCAGTCGACGGCCTTCGGCTCGAACGCCCCGTCGAGCGATGGGCGGAGGTCTTCGTTGATGTTGTCGATGATCTCCTCGTCGGTGATCTCCGGCCGGGTGGTCGTCGTGCTCGCCGGCATGGCCGTGGTGGTCGATCCGCCGGCGTCGTCACCGGAGCTGCACCCGGTCACGGCGAGCGCAAGGCCCAGCGCGACCAGTGCGGCCAGCGCCGGAAGTGCGCGTCGGATCACGCGAACTTGTTGGCGGTGAGGTGGAAGCTCGGGACGTCGTCGAACGAGACCATCTGCTCGTAGATGCGCTCGTAGCCGGTGTGGGCGATGCGCCACACCCCGTCGGCGCCCCGCTCGTAGCGGTCCTGGTAGGTGGAGGCGCCGTCGAGCAGGAACCGGTACTCGGTCATGATCACGCGGTCCATCAGGCTCCAGGTGCCGGTCGCCGTGTCACCGTCGACGGTGAACTCCGGGTGGTGCACCTGGTGCAGGGTGATCATGTTGGTGCCGAGGTTCTCGCGCATGAAGGCCACGATCTCATCGGGGCCGGTGAAGTCGAGCCGCTCGCCGTAGGTGGCGGTGGCGGTGGGTGTGAAGCAGGACGCGAACAGGTCCCAGTCCTTGTGGTCGAGCGCCCGCGTGTAGCGGTACTTGAGCTCCTCGAGCTCCCGGTAGGTGACCAGATCAGCAGCGTCCATGGGCCGATCCTGACACAGCGTCAGGTCACGCGGGGGTGGGGCGATCGGTAGCCTCGCCGCCGTGACCGCACCCACCACCACACCGGCTCCCGTGGAGTCGCCCGGCTACCGCAAGCTCCGACTCCGCGTCGGCGGCGGCCTTCTCTTCATGGCCGTGCTCCACGTGCTCGTCCCCAAGCAGTTCATCAAGATCATCCCGCGGTCGCTGGGTGCACCGCGGTTCTGGAACCTCGCAGCCGGTGCGGCCGAAGGGGCCGCCGGTGCCCTGCTGCTCTCCAGCGACGTTCAGAAGCAGAAGGCCGGCGGCGCGCTCGCCACGGCCACCTTCATCGGCGTCTACCCGGCCAACATCAACATGGCGATCCAGGCCGGCAGGCCCACCAACCCGGCGGCCATCGCCGCCTGGCTGCGCCTGCCGATGCAGTTCCCGATGATCGCCTCGGGGATCCGCCTCGCCAAGGGCGAGGGGTGACGCGGTGAGCGGCACCGCCGTCCCCGGCATCTCGGAGACCTTCGATCCGTCGGCCTGGGCCCCCGTCCCCGGCTTCGACGACCTCCGAGACATCACCTACCACCGGGCCGTCGACGTGGGCTGCGTCCGGGTGGCGTTCGACCGGCCGGAGATCCGCAACGCGTTCCGGCCCGCCACGGTCGACGAGCTGTACCGCGTGCTCGACCACGCTCGCCAGTCCTCCGACGTCGGCTGCGTCCTGCTCACCGGCAACGGACCCTCTCCGAAGGACGGCGGCTGGGCGTTCTGCTCCGGCGGCGACCAGCGCATCCGGGGCCGCGACGGCTACCGCTACGCCGAGGGCGACACGTCCGAGACCATCGACCCCGCCCGCTCCGGACGCCTGCACATCCTCGAGGTGCAGCGCCTCATCCGCACCATGCCCAAGATCGTGATCTGCCTAGTCAACGGCTGGGCCGCAGGCGGTGGGCACAGCCTCCACGTGGTGGCCGACCTCACGCTCGCCAGCCGCGAGCATGCCCGCTTCCGCCAGACCGACGCCGACGTGGCCAGCTTCGATGGCGGCTTCGGGTCGGCGTACCTCGCCCGGCAGGTGGGTCAGAAGTTCGCCCGGGAGATCTTCTTCCTCGGCGACACCTACACCGCCGAGGACGCGCACCGGATGGGGATGGTCAACCGGGTCGTCGACCACGCCGACCTCGAGGCGGAAGGCCTGGAGTGGGCGCGCAAGATCATGGGCAAGAGCCCCACCGCCCAGCGCATGCTCAAGTTCAGCTTCAACCTGATCGACGACGGCCTGGTCGGCCAGCAGGTGTTCGCCGGCGAGGCCACCCGCCTCGCCTACGGCACCGATGAGGCCGCAGAGGGCCGGGACTCGTTCCTGGAGAAGCGCGACCCCGACTGGTCCCCCTACCCCTGGCACTACTGACCCGTGCGGGCCGGCCGGCCTACTCCACGTCGGCGGGGGTCAGCGTCACGAACCCTGCGTTGAACGCAGCGATGTCGGTCGCCAGGTCGGCCTCCGGCGTCGTGGACGTGCAGTCCTGATCGGCGATGGCCGCGTCGACCGTGTCCGCGACCTCGGGCTCGACCAGGCCGCGGATCTCCCCGCTGTCGCAGCTCGGGACGTTCATGCTGCTCACCCCGACCTCGAAGTCACCGGATTGGATCGCTTCCCGGTTCTCCTTCACCCAGTCCAGGATGAACGGCACCGCTGCGTCGTAGTCGAACGACGTGGTGCCCTGGCTGGCGGCCAGGGCGGGGACGCCGTGCGAGGCGGCCGCTCGGGCGGCGCCGACGGTGCCCGAGATGTCCTGGAGGCCGCCGAGGTTCTGACCCTCGTTGATGCCCGTGATGACCACGTCGGGCTTCACGCCGAGGTCGTCGAACGCCACGTTGATGGCGTCGGCCGGGTAGCCCGCCACGGCCTTGGCCGGGTAGCCGCTCTTGGTCTTCACGTCGGTGACCTCCAGCTCGCCGTCGGTGGTCTTGCCGCCCTGGCCGCTCTGCTGGGTGAGCGGGGCCACCACGGTGATCTCCACGTCGTCGAGCGTCTGGAGCGCGGTCACCAGCGTGTCGATGCCCTCGGCCGAGTACCCGTCGTCGTTGCCCACCAGGATCTGCAGCGGCTCGGCGGCAGCGGCGGTCGTGGTGGTCTCGTCGGCCTTCGCAGCGGTCGTGGTGGTGCTCGTGCTCGCGCCGTCGCTCCCGGAGGATCCGCACGCGGCGAGCGTGCCGAGGCTGAGCGCAGCGGCGAGGACGAGGGCGAGGGTGCGTCGTTGCATCGGGACTTCCTTCACGGATCGGCGCTGCAGGCACAGCGAGCACGGGCACGGTAGGCGCTGGGGCCGCCCTCCGCGGTGGGACGGATGTCCAGTGGCGCGTTGCCGATCCCGGGCCGGCAAGAACTATCCTGGATCGTTCCCGTGAGAGAGGTAGTGCGGCGCGTGAAGCTCGTGGTCCAGGTGCCATGCCTGAACGAGGAGGAGACCCTCCCCCTCGTGCTGGGCACGATCCCCAAGGAGATCCCGGGGATCGACGAGATCATCGTCCTCATCATCGACGACGGGTCCACCGACCGGACCGTCGAGGTCGCCCGTGAGCACGGCGTCACGGAGTTCGTCCACCACGCCCGCAACCGCGGCCTCGGCCGCTCGTTCCACGACGGCATCCAACGGGCGCTCGAGCTCGGCGCCGACATCGTGGTCAACACCGACGGCGACAACCAGTATCCGCAGGAGCGCATCAGCGACCTCGTCCAGCCGATCCTGCGGGGCGAGGCGGAGATCGTCATCGCGGACCGCCAGGTCCACCTCGTCGAGCACTTCTCGAAGGGCAAGATCGCCCTCCAGAAGTTCGGCAGCAAGATCGTGAACATCGCCGGCGGCACCGACATGCCCGACGCCGCCAGCGGGTTCCGCGCCTACTCGCGAGAGTCGCTGATGCTGCTGAACACGATCACCCGGTTCAGCTACTGCATGGAGACCATCATCCAGGCGGGCATCAAGAAGCTGAAGATCGTCAGCATCCCCGTCACCACGAACCCGAAGACCCGCGAGTCCCGGCTGTTCGGCTCCACCAAGGAGCACGTCGCCCGCTCCGGCATGGCCATCGTGCGGGCCTACATCATGTACAAGCCGTACGCGATCTTCGGAACCGTGGCCGCCATCTTCATGGTGCTCGGCGTGTTCCCGTTCGCCCGCTACGGCTACCTCAAGCTCACCGACAGCAGCGGCAGCCACCTGCAGTCGCTGCTCCTCGGCGTCGCTGGCATCCTCGCCGCCTTCTTGTCGGTGATGCTCGGCATCATCTCGGACCTCATCCGCACCAACCGGATGCTCATCGAAGACACCCTCGAGCACACCAAGAAGATGCGCTTCGGCAGCGAGGCCCGCTCCGCTCCCACCGAGCCGGCAGCCCCCCGCCCCCTCGAAGCTGTCGAGTAGCCGCCGGCTCCGACGTCGACGTCAGGCCGGTGCGGGGCTCTCGGTCCCGAACCAGCTCGCCGACTCTGCCATCCAGCGCTCCCGCCACAGCGCGATCAGGTACTGATCCCACCACGTCCCAGCGTGGAAGAGGTGGCCGCGCAGGATGCCCTCCACCTCGATGCCCCTCGTCTGCTCCGAGAGGATGCCGTCGAAGTTGTACGCCGGAACCTCGGCGTACAGCTTGCGGAAGTCCCAGGTGTCGAAGAGGAACCGCAGGAACAGCATCAGCCCTTCGAACATCATCCCGTCCTGCGAGGTCTCGGTCGTCCGGATGAAGCCGAAGAAGGCGGTCCGGCTCTCCATGCTGGCCTGGTAGCAGACCACCAGCCCGACGGGCGGGCCATCGACGGCCTGCACCACGTGCTGGACGAGGACGCCATCGTGGAGCCCTGCGATGAACCGTTCGAAGCTCGGCGTGGCGCCCCGGTAGCGCCAGCGGAACGCCGACTCCGGTCGGATCGCCGCCTGGTAGAGCGGCCAGTGGTCGCTCGGGTCGATGGGCCGAAGGAGAACCCGTGGCGCGTCCTCGGCTCCGGCGGCGTCCCCGACCACCCGGCCGGTTCGGACGGCTTGCAAGCGCTGCACGTGCCACTCGTGGGCCTCCCCGACCGTCTCGACGCTGAGGACCAGGTCTGGCGGAGCACCGGGGAGCAGATCCGTGAGCGCTCGGAGCAGGAAGGCACGCGAGGCTCGGTCCTGCGGCAGCGCGTCGAAGCGCGTCGCCCGGCTGAGCACGGTCGTCGGGATCGCCAGGCGTGCCCCGAGGCGCTGGATGAACTCGCCTTCGGCGAGGGGGCCGACGCCGCCGGAGCCTTCGGTCACGGGTCGAGCCCTTCTCGTTCGATGGTCTGCAGCGCCTCGGTCTGGGCATCCGCGATCCGTTTGATGTCACGGAGGTACTGGGGCGGTGCTTGGGCCAGGAACTCCTCGCGGATCCTCCGGTCGAGGTCGACCATGCCGCTCGAGATCTCGCACTCCGCGTCCGCCGTCGCCAGCTCGATCTCGTCCGCCCGCATCTGCTCGGTGACGCGCCCGATCCGATCGTGCTCGCTGAAGATTTTCTCGCGAGCCTGCACCCACGGCTGCATCGGACCCTGGAACCCGGGATGGCCGCGCTCGGCCATGCACCTGGACCACGCAGCACGCGCCGCCGGGAAGCGGTCGTCGAACTCGATCACCTTGGCCACGATCAGCCAGTAGTCCTGCTCGGCGCTCCTGGCCCAGACCCAGTCGAGGACAGACCCCGACACCCTCCGCCGCGCCTCGCCGAAGCAGCCGCCACCAGCGATCGAGCCGCTACTGGCAATCGTCTTCCACTTGACGCGCTCGCCCTCGCCGCCCCGGTAGGCGAGGTACCAGTCGTCGGCCTCGGCGTCGGAAGGCTCCCAGATCGGACGCAAGGTGTGCGCGAACCCAAAGCCCTGCGTCGCCCGATACTCCAGGTCGGGTAGGAGCTCACCCTGGCCGGGATCGATCAGCTGGGCGACCTCGCCGGGCCGCAGCCCCTTGCGCCTCATACAGTCGTCGGCCAGCCGTTCGGTGACCCGTTGGATCTTCTCCATCCGGTCGAAGTACCGCTTCGGACGGAGCACCACATCGCGCGGATCGACGGGCGCAACGCGTCTCGGGGACCGGACACGGTGGGCGCCATCTTCCGATCGCCCCTCCGGGCGCGGCGACGCGTTGCTGCATCCGGCGAGCATCACGAGCGCCACACCGACGCATCCCACCCGCCATGCGCGGAACCAGCAGCGGTCGAGGCGGGTCACGGGTCGAGCCCTTCTCGCTCGATGGTCTGCAGCGCCTCGGTCTGGGCATCCGCGATCCGTTTGATGTCACGGAGGTACTGGGGCGGTGCTTGGGCCAAGAACTCCTCGCGGATCGTCCGGTCGAGGTCGACCATGCCGCTCGAGATCTCGCACTCCGCGTCCGCCGTCGCCAGCTCGATCTCGTCCGCCCGCATCTGCTCGGTGACGCGCCCGATCCGCTCGTGCTCGCTGAAGATCTTCTCGCGAGCCCGGACCCACGGCTGCATCGGACCCTGGAACCGGGGATGGCCGCGCTCGGCCATGCACGTGGACCACGCAGCACGAGCCGCCGGGAAGCGGTCGTCGAACTCGATCACCTTGGCCACGATCAGCCAGTAGTCCTGCTCGGCGCTCCTGGCCCAGACCCAGTCGAGGACGGACCCGGACACCTTCCTCCGCGCCTCGCCGAAGCAGCCGCCACCAGCGATCGAGCCGCTGCTGGCAATCGTCTTCCACTTGACGCGCTCGCCCTCGCCGCCCGAGTAGGCGAGGTACCAGTCGTCGGCCTCAGCGTCGGGAGGCTCCCAGATCGGACGCAGGGTGTGCGCGAACCCATAGCCCTGCGCCGCCCGATACTCCAGGTCCGGGGGAAGACCGCCCTGGATCGGATCGATCAGCTGGGCGACACCCCCGTAGCGAAGGCCCTTGCGCCTCATGCAGTCGTCCGTGAGGTGCTCCGTGGCCCGCTGGATCTTCTCCATCCGCTCGAAGTACCGCTTCGGACGGAGCACGACATCGCGCGGATCGACGGGCGCAACCCGAGTGAGAGGCCGGACTCTCCGCTCGCGGTGCTCGGTCCGGGTTTCGGCGCGTGTGCAGCCTGTTGCAACGACCCCCAGCACGAGCACGAGGAGCAATCGTGCACCAGTGTGCACGGCGCTCAAGACCCGACGCCGACGGAGCGCTCGATGTTGTTGTCGAACGGGCCGAGCTGTGCGCGCTCGCCTAGGGCCCCGACGGTCTTGTAAGAGTTTGCGGGCGTGGAATCGGAGTGCATGTACACCGTGAAGCCGAACCCGCGGCTGTCGTTCTGCAAGGAACTGGCGCAGTTCTTCCAGTTCCCCTTGGGGTTGCCCGAGTTCACGCACTTGGACTCCGCCCAGGCCCAGTAGGTCCCGGCGTGGCCGGCGCGCAGCCAGTGGCCGGGTCCGGAGAAGTGGCCGCCGGTCCACATGCACTGCTTCCCCGACGGACACCGCATCGAGGCCGCTGCTGCGGCTGCCGCAGCCGACCGGTCCGACCCGGACGCCGGCGGCATCGCGCCCGGCGGCAGCTCGGGGGTGGTCTCCTCGATGGGACCGGACAGGCCTCGGCGGTCGGACTCCTCACCGGACATCCAGGTCATGCCCGGGAACGGATCCGCTGAGGGCTGCTCGCGCACCGGTGCGACCGGTTCGGCGAGCACCGCCTTGGGCGGACCGGCCAGCGAGAGGGTGGCCAGGCCGAGCGCGGCCAGGGTGGTGGACTTCTTCATGGGCACTCCTTCGAATGGATCCCCCCAGACGAAGGCGAACACCCTCCTGTTCGCCGGAACCGGCGCTGGAGACCAGCGCCGAGGGGCACCGTAGGAGCCACGCACGCCGAGTTCAACGCGTGCCACTCATCCGTATCGTCGGGCGCGCACCGGCCCGACCTGCCGCCGGAGCGGGACCGCGGTCAGGCGGTGCGGCCGCCTCGCAGGAGCACACCCGGGTGCTCGCCGGTGGGTTCGCCGTTGCGGTAGGTGACGGTGCCGGACTTGACGGTGGCGACGTAGCCGTCGGCCTGCTGGACGATGCGGCGGCCGCCGGCGGGGAGGTCGGCGCGGACCTCGGGCACGTGGAGGCGGAGGCGGTCGAGGTCGATCAGGTTGAGGTCGGCCAGGTACCCGGGGGCCAGGACGCCGCGGTCCTGGAGGCCGTAGAGGCGGGCGGTGTCGCTGGTCTGGCGCTGCACGATCAGCTCCAGCGGGAGCCGCTCCCCCCGGGTGCGGTCCCGGACCCAGTGGGTGAGCATCCAGGTCGGCATCGAGGCATCGCAGATCGTGCCCACGTGCGCTCCGCCGTCGGCCAGGCCGAGGACGGCCGCCGGGTGCAGGATCATCTCCCGGGTGGCGTCGGAGTTGCCGTCGCTGTAGTTCAGGATCGGCAGGTACAGCAGGCCGGTTCCGTCGTTGGCGAGCATGGCGTCGAGCGCCACCTCCACCACGGACCGGCCGGCTCGGGCGGCGACGGCGGCGAGGGAGGCCTCCGGGCCGGGCTCGTAGTCGGGCGGGTCGCCCAGCAGGTAGGTGCGCTCGGCGGCGTGGGCGAGCTGGGCGGCGGTGACCTCGTCGGGCTCCCAGCCGACCACAGCCTCACGACCATCGGAGGTGCGCAGGTAGGCGACCTTCTCCACGGCGGGCCGACCGGCGAGCGCCTGGTAGGCGGGCACGCCGTCGATGAACGAGAAGGTGGTGTCGAACCCCGACAGCAGCCCGGTGGGGCGCCCGGCGATCTGCGGGTACAGCGGTGCGCCGCTGGCCACCGCGGCCGCCGACTCGTCGAGCATCTCGCGCCACAGCTCCGGCGCCGTGTCCACCTGGAGCATGGCGAAGGTGACCGGCCGCTGGATGGCCTCGGCGAGCTTGCGCATCCACGCCACCTCCACCATCGGGGCGACGATGTCTTCGCCTGCGGTCCCGGTGGGCGCCAGCTCGAACACGCCGGCGTCGAGCTCGCCGAGCACCCGGCCGATGCCGAACAGCTCGTCTTCGGCCGCGAACGTGCCAGGGACGGGCTCGCCGTCGATGGCGCGGTGGGCGATGGTCCGGCTGGTGGAGAAGCCGAGGGCGCCGGCGGCGATGGCCTCCTTCACGATGGCCGCCATGGCCGCGATGTCGTCGGGCGTGGCCGGCTCGTTGCGGGCCCCGCGCTCCCCCATGACGTACGCCCGGACGGCGCCGTGCGCGATCTGGGTGCCGACGTCGGTGGTCCACGTCTTGCGATCGAGGGCGTCGAGGTACTCGGGGAAGGTCTCCCACTCCCAGGTGATCCCCTCGGCGAGGGCGGTGCCGGGGATGTCCTCGACGCCCTCCATCAGGCCGATCAGCCAGTCGTGGCGGTCTGGCCGGGCGGGGGCGAACCCCACGCCGCAGTTGCCCATCACGAGCGTGGTGACGCCGTGCCAGCTGCTGGGCGCCAGCTCCTGGTCCCAGGTCGCCTGGCCGTCGTAGTGGCTGTGGACGTCGACCCAGCCGGGTGCGACGACCGCGCCGTCGGCGTCGAGCTCCTGCGCCCCGCGCCCATCGACGGTGCCCACCTCGGTGATGCGCCCGTCGTCGATGGCGACGTCAGCGGCCCGTTCCGGCGCTCCGGTGCCGTCGACCAGCCGGCCGTTGCGGATGACCAGATCGTGTGCCATGGCGTTGTCCCCTTGTGTTCCGGGCGCCGGAGGGAGGAGCGCCGAACGAGAACACGTTACAATTCGAACGCGCTCCGTGCTGGCCCGACCACGAATCCGGACCCCCTACCAGGGATCGATGCCCGGGCGCTTCCGACCGGTCCGGACGGGCGGCGGCGGCACCGACCGGAAGGCGTGGAGGACCCGCCCGCGCGTCTCGGCGGGATCGATCACGTCGTCGATCTCGAGGTGGGCCGCCATGTTGAGGGCCTGACCGTGGCGGTAGGCCGCCTCGACCATCGAGTCGAACGCCGCCTGCCGCTCATCGGGATCCTCGATCGCCTCCAGCTCTCGCCGGAACCCCAACCGGACGGCCCCCTCGAGACCCATGCCGCCGAACTCGCCGGTGGGCCAGCTGAGGGTGGCGAGCGGGGACCGGAAGCTGCCGCCCGCCATCGCCTGGGCACCGAGCCCGTAGCCCTTGCGCAGCACCACGGTCACCAACGGGACGGTCATCGACTGGGCGGTGATGAACAGCCGGGAGAACCGCCGGACCTGAGCCGTCTCCTCCGCCTCGGGACCCACAAGGAAGCCCGGGGTGTCGCACAGCGACAGCACCGGCAGATCGTGACCGTCGCACAGCTGCAGGAATCGTGCGGCCTTGTCGGCAGCCGGGGCGTCGATGGCGCCGCCGAGCACCGCGGGGTCGTTGGCGATGACACCGACCGCCAGACCGTCGAGCCGCACCAGCGCGGTGATGATCCCGGTGCCGTAGGCGGCGCGCAGCTCCAGCACGCTCCCCTCATCGGCCAGGCCGGCGATCACCCGGCGCACCTCGTACACCCGCTTGCGCTGTTCGGGCACGATCGCCCGCAGCGCGCCCTGGTCTGGTGCCGCTCCCCCTTCGAGCGGGCCCTGGAAGTAGGAGAGGTACTGCTTGGCCACGGCGACCGCCTCGGCCTCGTCGGCGACGGCGATGTCGACGACGCCGTTCGCCACCTGCGTGCCGATCGGTCCGATGTCCTCGGGGGTGAAGGTCCCGAGCCCGCCGCCCTCGATCATCGCCGGCCCGCCCATCCCGATGTTCGAGTCGGCGGTGGCGATGACCGTGTCGCAGCACCCGAGGAGGGCAGCGTTGCCGGCGAAGACCCGGCCGACGGCGATGCCCACGCTGGGCACCAGCCCCGACAGGCGCGCGAAGTGCTCGAAGGCCCGGGTGTCGAGCCCGGCGATGACGGGCATGTCGGTGTCGCCCGGACGGCCGCCTCCCCCTTCGGCGAAGAGCACCACCGGGAGGCGCATCCGCTCGATCAGCTCGAAGATGCGGTCCTTCTTGGCGTGGTTCCGCTGGCCCTGGGTGCCGGCCAGGACCGTGTAGTCGTAGGCCACCACGGCGCACGGCCCGCCGTTCACGCGGCCGATCCCGGTGATCAGCCCATCGGCCGGCGTGTTGGCCTGCAGGTCATCCCGGTCACGCCGGCTTTCCTGGGCCGCGAAGGCGAACCCGCCGTACTCCTCGAACGTGCCGTCGTCGCACAGGTCGGCCACGTTCTCCCGGGCGGTGCGCTGTCCCCGCCCGTGCCGCTTGGCCACGGCGTCGGGACGGGCGGCGTCGTCGAGGAGCGAGCGCCGCCGCCGGAGCTCGCGCAGGTCGGCTCGCCCCTCCCCCGGAGCCGCCTCACCTGTCGCCCCTCCTGCGACCGGCCCGTCGGGCGAGGCGCCGTGCTCCGGCGCCTCGGGCGCGACGGCCGTCGCCTGCGATGCGTTCGATGCGTTCGATGCGTTCGATGCGTTCATGGGGCCCACCATCCGGACCGGCTCTGTGCGCTCGACCGGGGCTGGCTGTGCGGTCGCTGTGCAGTGAGCGGTCGCGCCGGCCCGCCGCCTCGATGACAGCAAG
>JAOBWH010000133.1 GCA_025463265.1 Ilumatobacteraceae bacterium | reverse complement strand
ACGAGCGGCATGATGTCGCGCATGTTGACGCCCATCCGCTCCCACACCTCTTGCTGCATGAAGCGGTCGCGCATCCGCACGGCAGCTTCGAAGGCGAACTCCTGGCGGTCCTTCATCTCGGCGTCGGTCATGCCGTCGTAGACCTCTTTGAGGGACAGCACACCGAAGGCGACGTGGCGGGCTTCGTCGCTCATCACGTACCGGAGCAGCTTCTTGAGCAGCGGCTCCTGGGTGATCTGGTGCAGGAAGCCGAACGCAGCCAGGGCCAGGCCCTCGACCATCACCTGCATCCCGAGGTACGTCAGGTCCCACCGGCTGTCGTTGATGATGTCGTCGAGCAGCAGGCGGAGATGGGCGTTGACCTGGTACTGACCGCCGAGCTTCTCGTGCAGGTAGCGGGCGAAGACCTCGACGTGGCGGGCCTCGTCGACGACCTGGGTGCTCGCGTACAGCTTGGCGTCGTACCACGGCACGGTCTCGACGATCTTGGCGGTGCAGATCAACGCGCCCTGCTCGCCGTGCATGAACTGGCTGAGGCTCCAGTTCTGGAACTCCATGCCGAGCTCCACCCACTGCTTCTCGTCCCACTTGGCGAACGGGGTGCCCGACAGGTCGGCGTTCTCGCCGAAGCCGCCGGCGTTGACGGCGTTGTTGCGGGCGACCTCCTCCTGGTCGACCTCGATCGACCAGGCGAGGTCGGTCTCGCCGTTCCACATGGAGACCTTGGCCTTCTCGTAGAGCTTGTTGAGGGCCGGCCGGCTGCCCTTCTCGTAGTCCCAGGTGAAGATGGCATCCGCGTTGTCCTTGACCACGCGCACTGCCTCGTCGACGTCGGCGGCCGACACCGACATGATCGCTTCGAGGTCGTTGAGGTCGTCGCGGCCGATGAGCTGCGAGTTGGTCGAACCGGTGGGTGCGGGGGTGTCGATGGACATGAGGGGTTCCTCTCAGGGAGTGCGGGGAGAAGCGGTGGCCAGCGCGAACGCGGGCAGGACGAACGTGTGGACCATGGTGCGGGTGTCGTCGATCACCGCGAGGTCGCGGCGCTCGTGGGGGTTGAACAGGTAGGTGATGAAGAGCCGGGCGGCCCACTCGGCCGCCCAGGCGGCCCGGTCGGCCTGCTCGGCCGGCAGGAACCGCTCGAGGCGGGGGCCGAAGGCGGTGGCGGTCTCCCGGTAGAGCAGGTCGACCTGGTGGAAGCCGAGGAACGGCAGCAGCAGCTCGGGCTCGTGCTCGAGGATGAACTGGGCTGCGTCGTGGTCGTGCAGGAGCCGGGCCGCCACCACCAGGGCCCGGGTGAGCGCGTCGCCCAGCTCGTCGGCGGCGTCGATGGCGTCGAGGATGCCCCGGCGGTAGGTGGCCAGCTCCCGGGTGCCCAGGGCGAGGAACAGGTGCTGCTTGCCCCCGGGGAACGCTCGGTAGAGGGTGGCCCGCGAGCAGCCCGCCGCCTTGGCGATGTCGCCCAATGCGGTCTTGGCCACGCCCCAGCGGGCCACGAGCACCAGAGCCGCATCGAGGATCCGGTCCTCGACGTCCGAACCGGGCTTCGGTGCGGGCGCGTCGGCATCGACGAGGCGCAGTTCTGCAGCCGGAGCGGTCACAGGTGAGACACTAAGATGGAAAGTGTCTCATCGTCAATGTGTTGCAGCCATGACGTCGGTCACATCGAGGCCGGCACCCACCCGATCAGGCGGTCTCGTCAGCCGGTGAGGGCGGCGGGCTGGAGGATGGAGACCAGCAGCTCGGTGCGGACCAGGCGGCGGACCGACTCCGGATCGGTCAGGTCCCACCGACCCTCGGCGAGGATGAACGACAGGCCCATGCGAGCCAGCCAGTCCCCCGCCTCCAGGGCATCGATGCCGGGGAGCAGGTCCTCGTCGCGCAGCTTGGCCGCCAGGAAGTCCCGCAGGACCGCCTGCACCTGCGGGGCCGACTGGGTCAGCTGCGGCAGCAGCCGCTCCGGCTCGGTCTCGAGCACCTTCTGGAGGACGACGTGCTCGGCCACAGCCCGGTGGGCGTGGGTCAGCGCCTGCTCGACGAGCGTCGGGAAGTCCGGCGCATCGGCCACGGCCACGGCCAGCTCGCGGAAGAACTGGGCGACGGCCCAGGTGATCGACTCGGCGATCAGCTGCTCCTTGCCGTCGGGGAAGTACCGGTACACCGTCGCCCGGGCCAGGCCGGCCTCGCGCGCGGCATCGTCGACGGTGGTCTTGGCGATGCCGTACCGGCCGAGGCAGACCACCGTGGCCGCCAGGATGCGGTCGCGGGGCTCGTCGGGCACGTGGCCACGCTACCGGCGGCCCCGTCCCCGACGGGTGGTGCCCCGCGCGAGCATGGCCCCATGTCCACCGTGCTCCTCGCCACCGACGGATCCGACCTTGCCACCGCGGCCATGGCGAAGGGCGTGGCGCTGCTGGGCCACGGCCACCGGTTCATCACCCTCGCCGTGGTCCCGCCGGTCTTCGTGCCGACGGCTTCGGTCAGCCCGATGGACACGCACCCCACGCTCGCCGACCCGGAGCTCGAGGAGGAGCTCGAAGCCGAGCAGCGCGCAGCGCAGGACTCCGAGGTCCACGAGCTCGACCAGGTCCTGGGCATCGCCGCCGAGCACCTCATCGAGACCGGCGAGCCCGGTCCCACGATCTGCGACGTGGCCGCCCACGTCGGCGCCGAGATCATCGTGATCGGCAGCCACGGCCACGGCTGGCTCAAGCGGGTCCTCATGGGCTCGGTGAGCACCCACGTCCTGCACCACGCGCCCTGCCCCGTGCTGGTGATCCGCACCGACGACACCCACGACTGACCCCACGCCGACTCACCCCACCGCCCTCGAACTGGGGGTCAGGCGGGGGCGTCGCTCGGGGCGTGCTGGGTGTCGGGCTCGGCGTGGTCCAGCTCGGCCTCGAGGGCCTCACGCTCGATCTCGCGGGCGCGGCGCCGCAGGATCAGCACGTAGACCACCACGGTCATCGCCGAGAACAGCACCCACTGCACGGTGTAGGAGAGGTGCGAGCCCTCGGACGGGTCCGGGGGCAGCGGTGGCAGCGGCTCGGCGGCGGTGACGGCCGGATCCTGGGTGCGGAGGCTGACGTAGAACGGGAGCACGTCGCCGTCGATCTGCTCGTCGAGCCGGGCCAGGTCGGTGCGGGCCATGTTCTCGAGGGTGCCGGTGGGCGGATCGGCCCGTTGGAAGTGGAGCTTGGTGAAGCCCAGGTTCACCTGCGGCCGGTTCTCGGTGGGACGGGCCAGGCCCTCGACGGTGACCTCACCGGCCGGGGTCTCCACGGAGGCGGGCACGGCTTCGAGCTGGCCGGGGTTCGCGACGGTGCCCCGCTTGATGATGACGACGTCGCCATCGGGGAGCTGGAGGGGGGTCAGGACCCACGCACCCGCCGCGCCCTTGTGGTCCGCCCCGTCGACGAGGACGCTCTGGTCGGCGAGGTAGGTGCCGGTGGCGGTGACGGGGCGGTACTCGAGCTCGGCGCCCGCGTCGAAGTCGCCCGGTTCGGCCAGCCCCTCCACCGGCGCCGGCTCCTCCTCCTGGACGGCCTCCACGCGGGCGTTGATCTCCCGGCGCTCGTGCAGCCGGTCCCACTGCCAGAGGCCGGCCCGCATCATGCCCACCACCATCACCAGCACGAAGATGTGCGAGAGGATCCACCGGGGCTTGAGGGCGAAGCGGTAGCGGGACATGCTCGGGCGAGGCTACGACCGGACCCCGCCCCGGCCGAAGTCGGCACCCACCGGGGTACGGCCCTAACGTCGAACGGTCCCCTCCCCCTGCGACAGCGACCCGACCGTGCCCGACGTGCCCGACGTGCCCGATGACGAGCTGACCGAGCGCCTGCGGGCGGTGACCGAGCTGCTGGAGTCGCTCGCCCGCGACCGCACGCCGCTCGACGCCCTCTCGACGGCCGAACGGAACCGCCTCCTCAACGCCGCCGGGGACCTGTTCCACCCCGACGTGGAAGCGCGCCGCCAGGTCACCAAGGCCCGCCGACGCCAGGCCCGCCAGGCCCGGCTCGCCCGCGACGAGGAGGTGCTGGCCGAGACCGGCATCCGGTCGCTGCGCGCCAAGCCGGTGTTCACCACGCCCAACGTGTTCGCCCCGGACGGCCTGCTCGCCACCGGAGCGGGCGATGCCGAGGCCGCCGAGGCCGCCGCTGCCGCTGCGGCGCAGCCGACCGCAGGCGAAGCCGATCGCCACTGCTACGTCTGCAAGACCGACTACCGCCAGGTCCACCACTTCTACGACCAGCTCTGCCCGCCGTGCGCCGCGTTCAACGAGCGCAAGCGGACCGAGTCGGCGGACCTGTCGGGCCGGGTCGCCCTGCTGACCGGCGGGCGGGTGAAGATCGGGTACCAGGCCGGCATCAAGCTGCTCCGCGCCGGTGCCGAGCTGATCGTCACCACCCGGTTCCCCCGTGACTCGGCGGTGCGGTACGCCCAGGAACCCGACTTCGACCAGTGGGGCCACCGCCTGGAGATCTACGGCCTCGACCTCCGCCACACGCCCAGCGTCGAGGCCCTCTGCCACCACCTGGACACCACACGAGGCCGGCTCGACTTCATCGTCAACAACGCCTGTCAGACCGTCCGCCGGCCACCGGACTTCTACCGCCACATGATGGAGCTGGAGACCGGCTCCCTCGCCACCCTGCCCGCCGAGGCCCGCCGGCTGCTCGGCGGCGTCGACGGCCTCCGCCGCCCCGACCTGCTCGAGGGCTCCGACGACCTGCTCGAGTCGGTGTCGCTCACGGTGAGCGCCGCCGGTGCGGCGGCGAGCTCGGCCGAGATGTCCCAGGCGGCACTGCTCCCCGACGAGCACGAGCCCCAGACCCACCTCTTCCCGGCCGGCCGGCTCGACCAGGACCTGCAGCAGGTCGACCTCCGGGGCCGGAACTCGTGGCGCCTCACCCTCGCCGAGGTGTCCTCGGTGGAGCTGCTCGAGACCCAGCTCGTGAACGCGGTGGCGCCGTTCGTGCTCAACGCGCGCCTCAAGCCGTTGATGCTGCGCACCCCCGAGCGCGACAAGCACATCGTCAACGTGTCCGCGGTCGAAGGCCAGTTCTACCGGCGCATGAAGACCACCCGGCACCCGCACACGAACATGGCCAAGGCGGCACTGAACATGATGACCCGGACCTCGGCCGCCGACTACGAGGCCGACGGCATCCACATGAACAGCGTCGACACCGGCTGGGTGAGCGACGAGGACCCGGTCGAGATCACCGAGCGCAAGCGGGCCGAGCACCGCTTCCACCCGCCGCTCGACATCGTCGACGGGGCCGCCCGCATCGTCGATCCGATCATCGACGGCTTCAACACCGGCACCCACGTGTGGGGCCAGTTCCTCAAGGACTACCGCCCCACCGACTGGTAGCCGGTCCCCCCGGAGCGTCTGCTGGGGCGGGAGCGGGGTACCGGAGATCGCATGATCTTCCTGGCCCGCACCTCGGCCGACGCCGCCGAGATCGCTTCCATCAGCGGCGTCGTCGACCTCCAGCCCCTCGACGAGGCGCTCGTCATGATCGACGCCGACCTGACCCGGTCGAAGCTGTACCACCGCCTCAAGGCGCTGCAGCCAGCCGACGAGCCCCTCCTCGTGGCCGAGCTCACGGCGGTGCCCAAGTTCAAGGACATGGAGCCGGGCGCGCTCGCCTGGGCCCGCGACCACCTCCCACGGGATTGACCGGGCCGAGGTGCCGCCGGTCCACGCTCGAGCCGGAAGGTCGTAGGGTCCATCGTCGTGGCGAACGAGACCGGCGGCCGGCCCTGCAACCAGTGCGGAGCCGAGGTCCCCGAAGGGCGATCCGTCTGCCCGGCGTGCTCGACCCTCCAGCCCGTGCGCCCCGGCACGCCCGCGGGACGCTCCGCCGGACCCGGCGCAGCAGCGGGCACGCCACCACCGAGTGGTCCGCCGACGCCGCCCAGCGTCGCTGGGGCCGCCACCCTCCGAGCAGCCCTCACGTCGGGGCCGGGTGACGGGTCCGCTCCCCCCACCAGGCGGGGCGGGTCCGCAACCCCGTTCGTGATCGCCCTGGTCCTGATCATCGGGGCCATCGCCGGCGGGGCGTACGTCGTGAGCCAGCGGGAGGACGCACCCCCATCGGCAGCGGCGGAGGATGACGGCCCGAAGTCCGGCCTGCAGTCGGCGCTCGACAAGGCTGACGAGATCGAGGATGCCTTGGTCCCGACCACCACCACGAGCCCGATCGGGAGCTCGACCACCGCACCGCCCGAAGACATCACGTGGGCCCCGGTCAGCGACCCCGCATCGGGCCTGCGGTGGTCCATGCCCGGGACCGACATCGTTCCGGTGCCCGACATGGTCGGCCTGACCATGGGTGGACCCGTTGGCGAGTCCAAGACCTGGGGCACCTTCGACTACGGCTTGGCCATCGACGTCACCGTGTGGGACCCGGCCATCCAGGCCACCCAGGGCGACATCGACGAGATCATGCAGTTCGACGCGGACTACCACAAGCGGATCAACGAGCCGTACGGGAAGGCCCTCACGATCGCCGGTCAGCCCGCCCTCGCCGTGCTGTCGACCCCGGAGCCGGACACCACCTACGTCGCCATGGGGGTCGTCGACGGCACCCTCGTGCGGGTCCAGGTCTCGGCGGCCGGCACGCCCGTCGACCCGGCGGTCTTCGAGCAGCTCCTCGCCTCGTTCGTCAAGGGCTGACGGCGCCCGCCCCCGCACGGGCCGGCGTGGATCAGCGGCGGGAGCAGTCGACGCAGCGCTGGGTGCCGAGGAGCGCGACCAGCCGGGCGAAGCCGATCGGCTGGCCGCACCGCTCGCACGCGCCGTAGGCGCCGGCCTCGAGCTGGGCGAGCGCGTCACCCACCTGGTCGATCCGCGTCCGGCTCTCCCGCCCGAGCGACCCGACCTGCGCCCGCTCGTAGGCGGTGGTCCCGTCGGGATCGTGCTCGTCGTCGGGCGGCTCGAGGTCGGCGGCGTCGACCAGCTCCTGGTAGGTGACCTCCAGCCAGGCGGCGCGCCGGACGAGCTGCGCCCGCTCGGCGACCAGCAGCCGGTGCAGCTCCTCGGCCTCCCCCTCCGTCAGCACCCCCGTCGCCATGGCTCCGCCCTACCCGGCGGACCCCGACCGCAATCCCGTCCGACATGACGGGTCGCGTGCAGGAAGCCGCGGAGCTCCTGCCCCCCACCCGCATGGGCAGATCAGACGACGAGGTGTTCGGCCCAGCTGGCCTACGCCGTCGGGAGCTCGTAGTCCTCGAACCGCTGGCGCAGGTCCTTCTTGGAGAACTTGCCGACGCTGGTCTTCGGGACCTCGTCGATGAACTCGACCGCGTCGGGCATCCACCACTTGGCCACCAGCGGCTTGAGGTGGTCGAGGATCTCCTGCTCGGTCACCGTCTGGCCCTCCCGGACGACCACGCAGGCCAGCGGCCGCTCGTCCCACTTGGGGTGCGGGATCCCGACCACCGCGGCCTCCTTGACCGCCGGGTGGCTCATGATCGCGTTCTCCAGGTCCACCGAGGAGATCCACTCGCCACCGGACTTGATCAGGTCCTTGGTGCGGTCGGCGATCCGGATGTTGCCGAACCCGTCCAAGGCGGCCACGTCGCCGGTCTTCATCCAGCCGTCGGGGGTCGACAGCTCCGTCCCGGGGTCGGGGTTGTAGTACTCCGCCGCGCACCACGGGCCTCGGACCTGCAGTTCTCCGGTGGCCGTGTCGTCCCAGGCCTGCGGCTCG
>JAOBWH010000111.1 GCA_025463265.1 Ilumatobacteraceae bacterium | reverse complement strand
GCGGAGATCGACCCCGTCGAGGCGGATGGTGCCGGACTGGGGCTCCCAGAACCGCAGCAGCAGGGACGGGATCGTCGACTTGCCCGACCCGCTCGCTCCCACGATGCCGACCCACAGGCCGGCCGGGATGTCGAACGCGGCGTCACGGAGCACGTCGGGGTCGGTCGGGCGGTAGCGGAACGTGACCCGGTCGAAGGCGAGGGCGCCGCTGCCGTCGGGCTCGGCCACGTCCCCACTGGGGTCGGGCACCGGATCGGTCACGGTGGGTGGCTGGTCGACGAGGGCGAAGAGCCGGTCGGAGGCGGCGCGGCTGCGGTCGAGGTGCTCGAAGGCGACGGCGAGCGGGGCGACGGCCTCGAACGTGGCGATGGTGGCCAGGGGGACCACGGCCAGGAGCACGCCGTCGAGGCGACCGTCGGCCACCAGGCCGACGCCGATGGCGAGCGTGGCGAGTGCAGCGAGCCCGCCGAGGATCCCCGCGAGGGCGGTGCTGAGGCCGCGAGCGTCGGCGAGGGTGCGCTCGGCCCGGCGCCGCCGCAGGGTCAGCTCCTCGAGCCGGCCGCTCAGCAGGTCCTCGCGCCCGTAGGCGACGAGGTCGGCGAGGGCGGACACCGACTCGACCGTGGTGGCGTTCAGCACGGCTTGCTCGACGGTCACGGCGCCGGCCGCCGCCCGGCTCAGCCTGCGGGTCGAGAGCGGCAGGACGACGCCCGTGACCAGGAGGAACGCCACCAGGACCCCGGCGAGCAGCGGGTCGAGGACACCGAGGATGACGGCTCCCGCCAGGCCGGCCAGCACTGCGGCGGCGGGCGGGGCGAGCACCCGCAGCGAGAGGTCCTGGAGGGTGTCGACGTCGTCGACGATGCGGGTCAGCACGTCGCCGGACCGCTCGTCGGCGAGCGCCGCGGGCGCGAGCGGCTCGATCCCGCGGAAGAACCAGACCCGCACGCGCGTCAGGATCCGGAACGTCCCGAGGTGCCCGACGTAGCGCTCGAGGTAGCGGCCCACGGCCCGCAGCACGGCGAAGGCCCGCACGCCGACGATGGCCAGCGCCAGCGTCTCGGTCGAGTCGACCACCGCCGACCGCGAGATCAGGTAGCCCGACATCGAGATGAGGCCGATGCCGGCGCCGAGGGTGACGAAGCTGAGGAGGGCCGTGGCCGCGATCCACCACCGCTGGCGACCGAACAGGGAGACGGTGCGACGGATGGACGTCACGGCGCCACCCGTCCTCGTTCGAGGGTCACGACCCGGTCCGCCAGGCGGAGCGTGCGGGGCCGGTGCGCGATCACCAGGGCGGTGCGGCCGGCGAGCAGCTCGGCGATGGCGTCGATCAGCTCGGCCTCGGTCTGGTGGTCGAGGTGGGCCGTGAACTCGTCGAGGACGACCACCGGCGCGTCGCGGAGCGCCGCCCGGGCGATGGCGAGGCGCTGCCGCTGGCCACCGCTCAACCGCAGGCCGCGCTCGCCGAGCACGGTGGCGAAGCCATCGGGCAGCGCCTCGATGAAACCGACGGCGCGAGCCGCCTCGGCAGCGGCCCGCACCCGATCGTCGGCGGCACCCGGATCGCCGAGGCGGATGTTCTGGGCGACCGTCCCGGCGATGAGCGTCGGGTCCTGGGGCACCCAGGCGATCCGCTGCCGCCAGGCCGCCGGGTCCACGTCCCCCAGCGGGCCGCCGTCGATGAGGATCCGGCCGGACGACGGCTCGGCGAAGCGCATCAGCAGGCGCGACACGGTGGTCTTGCCGGCACCGCTCGGTCCCACGAGCGCCACCGTCTCGCCCGCAGCGATCGAGAGGTCGAGGCCATCGAGGGAGGGCGCACCGGAGCCCGGGTACGTGAAGCCCACGTCGACCAGCTCGATCGTCGGCGGACGACCGCCACCGCCGCCGGATCCCGTGCCCGATCCGGCGACGGATCCACCGCCAGGTCGGGAGGTGGCGGGGGCCAGCGCAGGAAGGGCGAGGAGGTCGTCGATGCGCTCGAGCGCCGCCCGCCCGGCGTGGCCCGAGTGGTACTCGAGGGCCAGGCGTCGGAACGGCACGAAGAACTCGGGGACGAGGACGAGCACGGCCAGCGCCGTGCCGAACGACAGGTCTCCGTGGACCAGCCGGAAGCTGACCTCCACCGCCACGAGGGCGGTGGCCGCGGTGGCCGCCCACTCCATGACCAGCGAGGTCTGGAACGCGGTGCGCAGGACGTCCATCGTGGCGTCGCCGTAGCGGCGGCTGACGTCGGCGATGGTGTCGGCGCCGTCGGCGGAACGCCGGAACGCCTTGAGGGTGCCGAGCCCCCGGATCATGTCGAGGTAGAAGGCGCTCAGCCATCCGAGCTCGTCGAAGCGCCGCTTCGTGAGGGCCCGGGTCCGTCCCCCGATGACGGCGAGCAGCAGCACCAGCATCGGGCCGGTGAAGGCGAGGATCAGCGAGCTCCACGGATCGGCGACGAGCACGACCCCGAACACGATCGTCGGTCCCAGCACCCCGATCGCCGCCGTCGTGATGAACCGGGTCACGTAGCCGTGGAGGGCCTCCACGCCGGCGCCGATGGTGGCGCTGACCTCGCCCGTCCGCTCGCCGGACAGACCGGCCGGGCCGACGGCGAACACGTGCGCCACCAGCTCCGACCGCACGCGGGACCGGAGCCGGCCGCTCGCCGCATCGGCCCACCGCTCGCCCAGCCAACCGCACGCGCCCCGCACGAGGAGCAGGACGGCCATGGTGACCAGGAGGCCGCGGACGTCATCGAGCCCGCGGCCGGCGATGAACGAACGGTCGATCACAGTGGCGAGCAGGATCAGCCAGATGACCGTGCACACGAGCGCGGCGACGCCCGTGGCGACCGACGCGGCCAGACCGGCGGCGACGCGCCGGTCGGCGACGAGGAGGCGGGTGGGGGGAGCGGGGCTGCCGGCGGTCAGAGCAGCCTCAGTAGCTCTCGTCGTCCAGCACGACGCGGCCGCGGAAGAAGTAGTACACGCCGGCGGTGTACAGCAGGACGAACGGCAGCCCGATGACGGCGATGACGGTCATGACCTCGAGCGTGGGCTGGGCTGAGGCGGCGTTGTGGACGGTGAGGTCGAAGTCGCGGTCGGTCGACGACGGCAGCAGCACGGGGTAGAGGCCGGCGGCCACGGTGGCCAGCAGCAGGCCGATCATGGTCCCCGACGCGAGGAAGGCCGACAGCTCCCGGCCGCGCTTGATCTGGCGCCACGCTGTGAGGACCGCCACGAGGGCCAGTGCCGGGAAGATCCCGATCCACCGGCGCTCGGCGTACCGGTCGGCGATGTCGTTGTCGAGCAGCAGGGTCCACACCATCAAGACGGTCATGAGGGCGAAGAACACGGCCATCAGCTTCGGCACCAGCCGGGTGACGCGGCCGAGCAGCTCGTCGTCGGTCTTCATGGTGAGGAACATGCCGCCGTGCAGGCTCAGCATCGCCACGGCGGTGACGCCGAGGGCGAGCGCGTAGGGGTTCAGCATGTCGATCAGGTCCACCGACATGTTCCCCGCCTGATCGATCGGCACGCCCTGGATCACGTTGCCGAGGGCCACGCCCAGCAGGAACGTGATGGCGAACGAGGAGATCGAGAAGAACCAGTCCCACGTGGTGCGCCAACGGGGGCTCTCGCGCTGCGAGCGGAACTCGATGGCCACCGTGCGCAAGATGAGCACCAGCAGCACCAGCATCATCGCCAGGTAGAACCCGCTGAACAGCGAGGCGTAGACCAGCGGGAAGGCGGCGAACAGGGCGCCGCCTCCCAGCACCAGCCACACCTCGTTGCCGTCCCAGACCGGGCCGATGCTGTTGAGGAGGATCCGCTTCTCTCGGTCGTCCCTGGCCACGAACGGAGCGAGCATGCCGACCCCGAGGTCGAAGCCGTCGAGGATCACGTAGCCGCCGATGATCATCACGTAGAGGACGAACCACAGCGTGTCGAGCCACATCTCAGGCGCCCCCGCTCATGCTCGGGACCGGTGTCGGAAGATCTCGCCGAACGAGTCCGGCAGCGACTCGGTGGCCGCCTCGTCGGGCGGTGGCTGCGGACCCTCCTGGATCTTCTTGTTCAACAGGAAGATGAAGAGGGTGAACACCAAGGCGTAGAGCACCACGAACATGCCGATGGAGAAGGCCACCTGGCCGAAGGCGACGTTGGGGCTGAACGCGTCGTCGGTGCGGAGCTCTCCCCAGACGACCCACGGCTGCCGCCCGAACTCCGCCGTCCACCAGCCCGACAGGGTGGCCAGCTGCGTGAGGCCGATGGTGGCGACGAGCACCCGCAGCATCCACCGGTTCGTCCAGAGCTTCTCCCTCCAGCGCCACAGGATGCAGGCGAGGCCGCCGATGGCGATGAACAGCATCCCCAGGTCGATCATCAGGTGGTACACCTGGAACACCAGGTTGGCCTGCGGGTTCCGATCCTGCTCGGGGAACGTGTCGTAGCCCTGGATCACCGTCGACGGGCTCTTGCCGGTGAGGATGCTCAGCAGGCACGGGATCGAGATGCCGGTGGTGGTCCCGTCGCTCGGGTCGGTCCAGCCCACGAGGTACATCGGGACGCAATCGCCCGTCTGGTACACCCCTTCCATCGCCGAGAGCTTCTCGGGCTGCTGCACCGCCACCTCGGTGGCCTGGTTGGCGCCGAACAGCGCCACCTGCAGCACGGCGAGCACGGTGAAGAGCGGCAGCGCGGTGCGCATCATGGTCTTGGCCAGCTCCACGTGGCGCTGCTTGAGGAGGTAGTAGGCGGCGACGCTGATCACCAGCGACGTGCCGACGATCCACGACGCCGCCATCACGTGGAAGAAGCGAGGCCCGAACGACGGCGTGAACACCACGTCGTGGAAGCTGGTCATGAACGCCTGGTCGCCATGGCCCACGTCGCTGACCTCGTACCCGCGAGGGGTCTGCATCCACGAGTTGGCCATCACGATCCAGGCTGCGCTGAACGTGGCGCCGAGCACGACCATCGTGGTGGCGAACAGCCAGAGCCGGTTGCCGAGCCGCTGGCCCCCGAAGAGCAGCAGGCCCAGGAACCCGCCCTCGAGCATGAAGGCGAAGATCCCCTCGGCGGCCAGCAGGCTGCCGAAGATGTTGCCCACGTAGCGGGAGAACACCGCCCAGTTGGTGCCGAACTGGAACTCCTGGACGATGCCGGTGGCGATGCCCATGGCGAAGATGAGGCCGTAGATCCTGGTCCAGAACAACGAGAGCTGGCGCCACTTCGGGTCGTGGGTCCTCACCGACTTCACCCCGAAGATCACGAGCATCAGACCGACGCCGAGCGACATCGGCGGGAAGATGAAGTGGAAGCTGATCGTCAGGCCGAACTGGATGCGGTGCAACGTCTCCAGACTCACCGCACCTGCCACCCTCCGTCGGCGGACCCGCGCCCGGATCGTAGCTGGGTGGGTGGAAGGCCCCGTGCTAGAACGTGTTCTAGTTCTGATGGATCGTCAGGGGAATGGTTTCCGTGCACATCGCGTACACGCCCGAGCAAGAAGCGCTCCGCAAGGAGCTCCGCGCCTACTTCGCCGACCTGATGACCCCGGAGGTCATCGCGGCGGCGGCGGCAGGCGAGACCGGCAGCCCCGAGTGCCTCGAGGCCGTGCGCCAGATGGGCCGCGACCGCTGGCTGGGCGTCGGCTGGCCCGAGGAGTACGGCGGCCGGGGCTTCGGCCCCGTCGAGCAGTTCATCTTCATGAACGAGTCGTGGCGGGCCGGAGCCCCCACCCCGTTCCTGTCGATCAACACCGTCGGCATGACGATCATGCAGTTCGGCACGCAGGAGCAGAAGGACTTCTTCCTCCCCAAGATCCTGGCCGGCGAGCTGCACTTCTCGATCGGCTACACCGAGCCGAGCGCCGGCACCGACCTGGCGTCGCTGACCACCAAGGCCGTCAAGGACGGCGACGAGTGGGTGATCAACGGGCAGAAGACCTACACGTCGCTGGCCAACTACGCCGACTACATCTGGCTGGCCGCCCGGACCGACCCCGATGTCCCCAAGCACAAGGGCATCACGATGTTCCTGGTGCCCACCACCGACCCCGGGTACTCGTACTCGAAGATCCACACGATGGTGAACGCCAGCACGTTCAACACGTTCTACGACGACGTGAAGGTGCCGGACTCCGCCATCCTCGGCGAGCTCCACGGCGGCTGGGGCCTCATCATCAACCAGCTCAACTACGAGCGGGTGGGCCTGGCGCCGCCCGGCATGATCGAGCGCACCTACGAGGACGTCCTCGCCTGGGCCCGGGAGCACACCACCTCCGACGGGAAGCGGGTCATCGACCAGGAGTGGGTGCAGCTCAACCTGGGCAGGGTCCGCGCCGGCATCGAGTTCCTGACCCTCCTGAACTGGAAGGTCGCCGCCCTCGAGGCGGCCGGAGCGCAGGTCAACCCCGCCGATGCCAGCTCCATCAAGGTGTTCGGCACCGAGTTCTTCACCGACGCCTACCAGCTGCTCGGCGAGATCATCGGCCAGGAGGCCAACCTCACCACGGACTCGCCGGCCTCCGAGCTGGCCTCGCGCATCAACCGGGGCGCCCAGGGCTCCCTGATCTTGACCTTCGGCGGAGGCGTGAACGAGATCCAGCGCGACCTCATCGCCATGTTCGGCTTGGGTATGCCCCGCATGCCGCGGATGTAGGAGACAGACACCATGGACTTCGCAATCTCCGAAGAGCAGACGGCCCTGCGCGACCTCGCAGGCCAGATCCTGAGCGAGCAGCTCCCGACCGATCGCCTCCGCGACATCGAGGCCGGCGACGACTGGTTCGCCCCCGACACCTGGGCCGAGCTGGCCAAGGCCGACCTCCTCGGGCTCTCGCTGCCCGAGGCCCACGGAGGCGGGGGCTACGGCTTCTTCGAGCTGGCCCTCGTGCTCGAGCAGGTGGGCCGCAACCTCGCCCCGCTGCCCGTCTTGTCGACGCTGGTGCTGGGCGCCCTGCCCATCGCCGAGTTCGGCTCGGGTGACCAGCAGGCCGCCTTCCTCCCCGGTGTCATCGACGGGTCGGTCATCTTGACCGCCGCGCTGTCGGAGGGCGGCGACGGACTCCCGCCCGCGGTGCCCGCCACCACGGCCACCGCCACCGGTGACGGCTGGACCGTCAGCGGCACGAAGCGCCTCGTTCCCGGCGCGGTCCACGCCGCCCGGATCCTGGTGCCCGCAGCCACCGGCGACGGTGCGTCCACCGTGTTCCTGGTGGATCCGAACGCCGACGGCGTGACCCGAGAGGTCAACTTCGGCCCGAACCTCGAGCCGCTCACCACGTTCACCTTCGACGGGGTCGCGGTCGGTGCGGCCGACGTCCTCGGCGCCGTCGGCGGCGGGGCCGGCATCACCGACTGGATCAGCGACCGGGCCGTCGCCGCGCTCTGCGCCGTCACGGCCGGTGTGTGCGAGGCCGCCACCCGCACCACCGCCGCCTACACGAGCGAGCGCAAGCAGTTCGACACCCCGATCGCGACGTTCCAGGCGGTCGCCCACCGGGCCGCCGACGCCTACATCGACACCGAGGCGGTCCGCCTCACCGCCTACCAGGCCGCCTGGCGCCTGGGCGAGGGGCTCCCGGCCGACGAGCAGCTGGCGATCGCCAAGTTCTGGGCCGCCGACGGGGCCCACCGCGTGGTCCACGCCGCTCAGCACCTGCACGGGGGCATCGGCGTCGACACCGACTACCCGGTGCACCGGACGTTCCGCTGGGCGAAGCACCTGGAGCTGAGCATGGGCGGCGGCACGTCGCACCTGCGGCGCCTCGGCGCCCTCCTCGCCGCCGGCTGACCTGCGTCCCCTCCGTATCTGACGGTCCGTCAGGTCCGGGGTCGCGGTCGCGCTACATTCCTCCACCGAGCATCTGAAGGGGACCTGCTTGTGAAGATCCGTGTCGTTGCGCTCTGCTGTGCCGTCGCCCTCCTGGCGGCGGCCTGCGGCAGCCGACTGTCCGAAGACGAGCTGGCGGCGGGCGGTGGCACCGGCAGTGCGGCTTCCGCCTCGTCCGGCAGCGCCGGGACCGGAACCGGGAGCGGCGACGGCGCGGCGACCGGGTCCGACGCCAACCAGATCGGGACCCTCGACATCCCCTGCGGCAAGGGCGAAGCGCCTCCCGCCGAGCCCACCACCGCGCAGGAGGGCGTGACCGCCGACACCATCAAGATCGCCGTCATCTCCGACAAGGCCGGCCAGGTCAAGGTGCCCACGGCCAGCATCGAGGAGTCGATGCAGGCGTACGTCGACTGGTGCAACGGCTTCGGCGGCATCAACGGCCGCAAGCTCGAGCTGAAGAAGATCGACTCCAAGCTGTTCAGCCACCTCGAGGCCACCAAGGAGGCGTGCAACGCCGGAGTGCTCGCCATCGTCGGCTCCGGCTCGGTCACCGACAACCAGGGCGCGCAGCAGATGGTGGACTGCGGTCTGGTCGAGGTGCCCGCCTACACCGCCACCGCCGCCAAGGGCCTCAGCGACAACGTGGTCGCCCCGCTGCCGAACCCGTCCAACTTCTACCCGATCGGTGGCGCGCTCTGGGTGAAGCAGCAGCATCCCAAGGCGGCCAAGAAGGCCGCCATCTTGGCCTCGTCGATCGAGACCGCCACGGTGCAGGCGGACCGCATCAAGCTGGCGTACGAGGCCCAGGGCTACGACTTCATCTACGACAAGACCACCGGCGTCATCCAGGAGAGCTACGCCACCGAGGCCTCCGAGATGAAGGCGAAGGGCGTCGAGTGGGTGACCATGGTCTCGGCCACCTCGGAGACCGCCAAGCTCCTGCGGGACATGAAGACGCAGGGCTTCGAGCCCGAGGTCGTGGACCTCGGCCAGCAGTACTACGACCCCGACCTGCTCGCCGAGCCCGGCTCCGAAGGGGCCATCGTCCAGCTCAACACGGTGCCCTTCGAGGAGGTCGACGACTCGCCGGCCCTCAAGGCGTACATGGAGGCCTACGACGCCCTCGGCTCCAAGGTCGAGCCGACGTCGCTCGGCGTGCAGGCGTTCTCCGCCGGACTCCTGTTCTCCACCGCCGCCAAGGCGCTGGGCGACGACCTGACCCGCGAGAAGCTGCTCGCGCAGCTCAAGACCATCCACGAGTGGGACGGAGGCGGCCTGCACTTCATGGCCGACCCGGGCGCCAACGCCAGCTCGAACTGCTTCATGTACATGGAGGTCAAGGACCAGAAGTTCGAGCGCCTCTGGCCCGAGAAGCCCACCACCTTCGACTGCGACGACTCCTACCGCTTCGACCTGGAGGACGACTTCGGGGGCGGCGCCACGCTGAAGTCCAGCTAGTGGACGAGTTCGGCGCGCTCCTGGTCTTCGGGCTGGCCAGTGCTGCGATCTACGCGGTCGCGGCGAGCGGCCTGGTCGTCACGTACCAGACCTCGGGGATCTTCAACTTCGCCCACGGCGCGGTCGCGATGTGGGCGGCGTTCGTCTACTGGCAGCTCAGCTCGCCGGACGCGTGGGGCCTGCCGGTCTGGCTCTCCCTGGTGCTCACGCTCCTGGTGTTCGCGCCGGCGTTCGGGTTCCTGATCGACCGGGTCCTGATGCGGCGGCTCCACGACGCATCGCCCATCACCCGCATCGTCGTGCCCATCGGCCTGCTCGTCGCGCTCATCCAGCTGGCCACCGTGGTGTGGTCTCCCGCCGAGTCCCGGAACCTCCCCCGGTTCTTCGAGGGCGACGTGGTCCGGATCCTCGGCGTCGGTGTCGACTACCACCAGATCGTCGTGTTCGTGGTGGCGATCCTCGTCGCGGTCTTCCTGCGGATCCTGCTCTACCGGACCCGAGTCGGGGTGGCGATGCGGGCCGTCGTCGACAGCCGGGACCTCGCCGGGCTCACCGGCGCGTCGCCCGACCGGATCTCGTCGCTGTCGTGGGCCGTCGGCTGCACGCTCGCCGCCGTCGCCGGCGTGCTCATCGCCCCGATCCTCACCCTCGACCAGACCACGCTCACCCTCCTGGTCATCAACGCCTACGCCGCCGCCGTCGTCGGCCGGCTCCGCAGCCTTCCGCTCACGGTCGTGGGCGCCGTCATCCTCGGCCTGCTGCGCGAGGCCGCCTCGCGGTACTCGACGGACATCAACGCGTGGATGGCCCCGGGGACCGAGCCGGGCTGGGTGCCCGACGGGGTGGCGGGTCTGCTGCACACGCTCGCCGGTTGGATCAACGTGGAGACCGTCCCGGTCATCATGTTGTTCATCGCCCTGCTGGTGCTGCCCCAGGAGAAGGCGTCGCTGTTCAACCGGCAGCCCGACCGCAGCCGGGTGCCGAACCCGTCACTGCGCAACGTCTCGCTCGCCTGCGTCGCCCTGGTCGCAGCGGCGTTCTTCATCCCGTCGCTCCTGTCCGGCGCCGCGCTCGACGCCGTCGGCTACGGCCTGGCGCTCAGCATCGTGGCCCTCTCGCTCGTGCCGCTCATGGGCTACGGCGGACAGATCTCCCTCGCCCCGCTGGCGTTCGCCGGCATCGGCGCCGTCGTCATGTACCGGTGGGGCAGCGACGGCAACCCGCTCGCCCTCATCGGGGTCGTGGTCATCTGCGGCGTCGTCGGTGCCCTGGTCGCTCTCCCCGCCATCCGGCTCAAGGGCCTCTACCTCGCCCTGTCCACCATGGCCTTCGCCCTGTTCTGCGAGAAGGCCGTGTTCGCCGGCATCGCCGGGTTCGCCCAGGGCGACGCCACCTACGAGCGCCTGCACCTCGGCCCCATCGACACCAGCAGCAACCGGGCCAACCTCGTGTTGATGGCCGTGGTGTTCGCCCTCCTCGGCCTGCTGGTCACCGTCCTGCGCCGCGGACCGTTCGGCCGCCGCCTCCAGGCCATGAAGGACAGCCCGGCGGCGTGCGCCACCCTCGGTCTGGACCTCACCCGCCTCAAGCTCCAGGTGTTCGCCCTCTCCGCCGCCATCGCCGGGCTCGGCGGCGCGCTGCTCGGCGGCTGGCGGGGCAAGGTCGGCACCGAGCAGTTCGCCCTCCTCCAGGGCGCGCTCCCCGGGCTGCCGCTCGTGCTGATGGCCGTGGTCGGTGGCATCGCCGCCATCGCCGGGGTCCTGCTCGGGGCGATGCTCTACTCGATGTTCCCGCTGATCGGGGAGACCTACCCGGCGCTCAAGAACCTCATGACGATCCTGCCCGGGCTCGCCGGCATCAGCCTGGCCGCGAACCCCGACGGGGCCATCGCCCAGACGGTCGACAAGGTCCGCGCCCAGTGGGCCAAGCGCCACGCCACCGGGCCCGACCCGGACCGGAACCGGGCCGTGGCGCTCCTGGCGCCCCCTGCGCCCGAGGTCGCCCCGGAGCTCGTGCTCGCCGGCGGCGCCCCGTTGACCCTCGACGAGATCGCCGCCATCGACGCCGAGACCGGCCTGAGCTGGGGGAGGTGCCATGCCGATCCTCGAGACGCGTGAGATCTCCGTCCGCTTCGGCGGGCACCTGGCGGTCAACGAGGTGAGCCTCGTCGTCGACGAGGGCCAGATCACCGGGCTCATCGGACCCAACGGCGCCGGCAAGACCACCACCTTCAACGTCATCACCGGCCTGCAGCCGCCCACGCGGGGCCACGTGCTGCTCGACGGCCGGGACATCACCGACGTCTCCGCCCACCGGCGGGCGCGCCGCGGCATCGCCCGGACCTTCCAGCGCCTGGAGCTCTTCGGCTCGCTCACCGTTCGCGACAACGTGCTCACCGCGGCCGAGCTGCGGGCTGGCGCAGGCGTCGACCCGGGCGCCGTCACCGACCAGCTCATCGAGCGGGTCGGGCTGACGGCCGTCGCCGACCAGCGCGCCGACGCCCTCTCCACGGGTTCCGCTCGGCTCGTGGAGCTCGCCCGCGCCCTCGCCTGCGAGCCACGGGTGCTGCTGCTCGACGAGCCGGCCTCGGGCCTCGACGAGGCCGAGACCGACCGCTTCGCCGAGATCCTCCTCGACCTCACCGGCGACGGGCTCGGCATCTTGATCGTCGAGCACGACGTCCCGCTCGTGATGCGCCTGTGCGCCCAGATCACGGTGCTCAACTTCGGCGAGGTGCTGGCATCGGGCACGCCCATCGAGATCCAGAGGAACACCGACGTCATCGACGCCTACCTCGGCCAGGACCCGGGAGCACCCGGATGAGCGAGCACCACGCGCCGCTGCTGGAACTGCGGAACGTCCACGCCTCGTACGGGCGCATCCAGGTCCTGCACGGCATCGACCTCGTCGTGCCGCGCGGTCAGGTCGTGGCCCTCCTCGGCCCCAACGGGGCCGGCAAGACCACGACCCTGCTCGTCGCCACCGGCCAGCACCCGGCGTCGAAGGGCTGCGTCCACGTGGGCGGCCGCCACGTCAACGGGGTCAAGCCCGACGAGCTGGCCCGGCTCGGCCTGTGCACCATCCCCGAAGGTCGCGGCGTCTTCCGCAGCCTGACCGTGCGGGAGAACCTGGTGATGGCCAGCTACCGGGGCATGCCGGCCGAGCAGATCATCACCGACGCGGTCGACCGATTCCCCCGGCTCGGCGAGCGCATCGGGCAGGTCGCCGGCACCCTGTCGGGAGGCGAGCAGCAGATGCTCGCCATGGCCCGGGGCCTCGCCACCGACCCCGGCCTGCTGATCATCGACGAGCTGTCGATGGGTCTGGCGCCACTCATCGTCGCCGAGCTCTACGAGATCGTCGCCGGCATCGCCACCGAAGGGGTGTCGATCCTGGTGGTGGAGCAGTTCGCCCGCACCGTGCTCGGCGTCGCCGACCACGCCGTGATCATGCAGCACGGGACCGTCATCGCCGCCGGTCCTCCCTCAGACCTCGAGGCCGAGCTCTCGGCCGCCTACCTCGGAGCATCCACATGACCGACCTCACCGCCCAGGACACCAGCGCCGCCGACCGCCTCGAGCTCGGCGTCGAGGACCTCCACGTCCCCGAGCCGTCGGCCGACGCCGAGGGCGTGCTGATGAAGATCGGGCTGGCCCTGCCGGTCATCGGCGTGATCTTGATCCTCGTCGCCTACTGGAACGCTTCGGGCTCCAAGTACGTGGCCGACCAGGTCCCGATGCTCATCTCGGGCGGCATCCTCGGCATCGGCCTGGCCATCATCGGTGTCGGCCTGTTCATCCGCTTCTCGCTGGCCCGCCTCCTGCGGTTCTGGCTGGCCCGCATGGTGGTGGAGCAACAGGTGCAGACCGACCGCATCGTCGAAGCCCTCGGCCGCATCGAAGCCAAGCTCGACAAGTAGCCCCGCCCCCCGCCCCCCGGCCCCGCCACCGTGCCGCCGCCCGGACCTAGCCGAGCGGGTCGTCCATCCCCGGTGCCAGGGGGATCTGGAAACCGTTGAGCAGGAGCGCGTTCAGGGCGTAGTAGCCCACGGTCGTCGTCAGCTCGACCACGCCCTGGACCCCGAACCGTTCGACCGCCTCCGCGTGGGTGGTGTCGCTGAGCCCGTGCTTCCGCAGGAGCTCGGTGGTCACGGCGTGGGCGGTGGCCTCATGGCCGGTGAACCCGGGGTCCTCGCCCGCGAACAGCCGGTCCAGGGCGTCGGGGTCGACGCCGGCGCGCACGGCGAGCGGCCGGTGGGCGGAGGCCTCGAAGCTCGACCCGTAGAACGTCGCGGTCGTGCAGATCGCCACCTCCGTCGCGCTCGCCGGCAGGGAGGCGCCGAACCGGATCGCGGTGCCTAGCTCGGCCATCGCCTCGCCGAGGGCCGGAGCGTGCATCCACGCGGCGAACGGCCCCACCAGCCCGTTGGCCTGCACCTCCGGTCGGTTCTGCAGCGCCCGGGCCAGCCGCTCCTGCGCTTCGGTGAACTGCAGCGGATCGAGGTCGGGAAGCCGGCTCATGGCACCACCGTCCCACACGAGCGTCCGCCTCGGGGGCTGCCGGCGGCATGAACGACCAGCGTCAGCGGGCGCAGCCGACGGCGACCTCGAGTGCTGCGCACACCTCCTGCATGCGCAGGTGGCTGAGGCGACCCATGCGCTCGACCAGGTCCGAGATGGACGGCGGGCCTCCGCCAGCAGCTTCTCGTCGACCGTCGTGCTGATCCGGACCCGTGCCATGCCACAAACATGGCACGGGTCTGCCACGATCTCGACGGCGGTTACGGCCAGCGGTGGGCGACGTCGACGACGAGCTTGGTCCCGGAGGGGCCCGACACGGCGAAGGTGCGGAAGGGGAGGCGGGTCCGGACGCCGAGGCCGAAGGTGGTCTGGCCTTCGAACGAGCCGGCGTAGGCGAGCTGGCGGAACGTGCGGTAGCCGGCGAGGTCGGCCACCTCCCACCGGTTCTTCGGCCGGAAGATGGACGTCCCGTCACGCCCGTAGGCGGGCGCCTGGGCCACGACCTCCAGGTCGGCTTCGCCCCGCAGCGGGATGGGAGCGCCGCCCACACCGACCCGGACGACCTCGTGGTAGCGGACGTGCCACCCGGCCGCTGGCGTGGACTTGAGGTCGATCACCATGCGGTCGAAGCAGCGGTGCTGACCGGTCCGCACCCGGACGATCTCGGCCGTGGACAGCTGGTCGGCGCGCTTGGCGTTGGAGCCCCAGCGCATGTCGTTGCAGCTGGGGGTGGCGCCGCCGGGCGGCGCGGGCGGGAGCGGGTCGCAGGCGGTGGCGCCGACGGCTGCGAGCGCGGTGAGGACCACGGCGAGCAGCAGCGACCGTCGACGCCTGGCGGACGCACGGGGCGCAGGGACGAGAGCAGGGGACAGGGACACGAGGGGACCTCCGGGAGGAGAGCGGTGACGGCCGGACCGGTCGTCGGGGGGCGGGCGCCGGGCGCCATCGGAGGACCGGTCGAGCTCGTGGCTCCCGTCGGTCGAGGGGTGCCCATCGTGCCCATCGATCCGACCGGCGGCCACAGACCGATGAGTCGCACCCGAGCCGGTGCGGGACGGCTCGAGATCGGCTCGTGACGGCTCGGCGGCGGGCCGGAGATGGTCGGAAAGTAGAACGTGTTCTAGTCTGACGAGATGTCAGATGTCATCGCAGAAGAGCCGCACTTCATCGCCGAGCGCGACGGCCACGTCCTCACCGTGACGCTCAACCGGCCAGCGGCCAAGAACGCCTTCAGCCCCACGATGCTGGTGGGCGTCGCCGACGCCTGGAAGACCCTGAACGACGATCCGGAGCTGCGGGTCGGCATCCTCACCGGGGCCGGCGGCGACTTCTGCTCCGGCATGGACCTCAAGGCCCTCGCCACCGGGTTCTCCGACGAGGAGATGGCACGGATGGCCGAGGATCCCGACCTCCACTGGAAGGCGCTGCTGCGCCACGGCCGTCCGAACAAGCCGATCATCGCTGCGGTCGAGGGGTACTGCGTGGCCGGTGGCACCGAGATCCTCCAGGCGACCGAGATCCGCGTGGCGGGGGAGTCGGCGCAGCTCGGCATCGCGGAGGTGCGCCGCGGCCTGTTCCCGCTCGGCGGCTCCACCGTCCGGCTCCAGCGCCAGATCGCGTTCACCAACGCGGCCGACCTCTTGCTCACAGGCCGGTTGATCTCGGCCGCCGAGGCCAAGGAGATGGGCCTCATCGGTCACGTCGTGCCCGACGGGCAGGCCCTCGCCAAGGCTCGGGAGCTGGCTGAGCAGATCGCCGAGAACGGCCCGCTCGCCGTCGCCGCGGTCCTCCGGTCGATGCGCGAGACGGCGGGGATGACCGAGGCCGACGGCCTGGCCCACGAGCTGACGATCGGCGAGCCGATCATCTTCAGCACCAACGACGCCAAGGAGGGCCCTCGCGCCTTCAAGGAGAAGCGCAAGCCCAACTTCACCGGCACCTGACCAGGTCGTCTCCGCCTACCGGTTGCTGATTGCGTACTCCGGCGGGGGCGCCCCGGCTGCGGGGTCGAGCGGTGCCGGGGCGCCAGGCGGCGTGTCGGCGGGGAGCTCGGGTCGGCCGGACGGCGCCGGGGCCGCGCCGTCCGGG
>JAOBWH010000202.1 GCA_025463265.1 Ilumatobacteraceae bacterium | reverse complement strand
GCCGGCGACGGTGACGCCCTCGGACTCGACCTCGTGGCGGACCGGATCGGTCTGGTAGCGGTCGATCAGGCCCTGGACGACGCCGTCGAGCGTGGCGGAGAACAGCAGGGTCTGGTGGTCGCCCGGGATGTGGCGCAGGATCCACTCGACCTGGGGCATGAAGCCCATGTCGGCCATGCGGTCGGCCTCGTCGAGCACCACGATGCTGACGTCGGTGAGGTCGAGCTCCTTGCGGTCGATGAGGTCGATCATGCGGCCCGGGGTGGCGGCGATGACCTCGACGCCCGCCTTGAGCTTCTTGATCTGCTTCTCGATGTCGGCGCCGCCGTAGATGGCGGCCACGGTGATGTCGCGCACGGCGCCGATGGGCTTGAGCTCGTCCTTGACCTGGGTGGCGAGCTCCCGGGTGGGAACGAGGATGATGGCGCGGGGCCGGCAGGGCTCGGCGGTCTTGACCGTCTGGAGCACGGGCAGGCCGAAGGCGAGGGTCTTGCCCGAGCCCGTCTTGGCCTTGCCGCACACGTCGCGGCCGGCGAGGGCGTCGGCGAGCGTCAGCTCCTGGATGGCGAAGGCGTGGGTCTTGCCCTGCTCCGCCAGCGCGGCGGCAAGGTCAGGGGCGACGCCGAGGGCGTCGAACGAGGTGGTCATCAGGTTGTCTCCGGTTCTTCTTCGTGAGGGGAGGGTCTTCCTCCGGCTCTCGAATCAGGTGAGACGAACGCGTTGCGAGGTGACCCGCGGATCCGCCCACAAGCAGATGGGCGCTGACCCGCTGAACCAAGGTTACGGCCTGAGCCGGCGGATCACGCGATCCCCCGGGATCCGCGCACCCTCGGCGCTCACAGCTCGATGCGGGACCAGGCGGAGACGGTGGCGAAGCCGAGGGCCCGGTAGAGGTGCTGTGCGGGGTTGTCGATCTGGACGGCGAGGCGCAGCGACGTGTCCCCTGCCGCCCGCAGCTCGGCGACGGTGCGGGCGAAGAGGGCCCGGCCGGCGCCGGCGCCCTGGGCGTCGGGCTCGACGAACACCTCGGTGACCCACGGGCCACCGGGCGAGTCGTCGTGCTCGGGCATGCGGTTCACGACCAGCCCGCCGACCACCCGGCCCGCCGGATCGACCGCCTCCGACGACGCCTCGGCGACGAACGGGCCGATCACCGAACCCTCGACGTACGACGTCATCGCCCGCACGGCGGTGGCCAGGTCGGCGATCGCCGGGTCGTGGTCCGGGTGCTCCGGCGGGAACGCCCGCAGCAGCGCGCCCGCGTGGCGAGCCGGGTCGACCACCATCGGGCCGACCTCGCCCGGGAACCGGCCACCGTCGACCACCGACGGCAGCGGGTCGAGCGCCATCAGCAGCGAACGCCGGCGGATCGAGGCTCCCGCACCGACGAGGGCGTCGGCGAAGGGGCCCTCCTGCACGTCGACGGTCTCGCCGGCGTGCTCCGCCCGGAGCCGGGCGGCGTGGACCACCACCGGCCCGTCCGCCTCGGACCAGGTGACGATCCGCGGCATCAGCTCGGCAGGTTGGCCTCGATGGCCGACACGATGGCCGGGTCCTGCGGTTCGACGCCCGGACGGAAGCGGGTGACCGCACCGCCAGGCGCCACCAGGAACTTCTCGAAGTTCCACTGCACGTCGCCAGCTGCGCCGTCGGCGTCTTCGACCTGGGTGAGCTCGGCGTAGAGCGGGTGCTGGTCGTCGCCGTTCACGTCGATCTTGTCGAACATGGGGAACGTGACGCCGTAGGTGGTGGAACAGAACGTGGCGATCTCCTCGTTCGACCCGGGCTCCTGGCCGAGGAACTGGTTGCACGGGAAGCCGAGGACGGTGAAGCCCTGGTCCCCGTAGGTCTTCTGGAGCTGCTCGAGCCCCTCGTACTGCGGCGTCAGGCCGCACTTCGAGGCGACGTTGACGACGAGTGCGACCTTGCCCTCGTAGTCGTGGAGGTCGGCGGCGCCGCCGTCGAGGGCGGTGACGGGATGGTCGTAGATGCTCATGGCCGGGACCCTACCGGCGCCCCGAAGGCTCGGAGCGGGAACTCAGGAGCCGACGAGGTCCTGCATCCACCGGGCCCGGACGCGGTAGCCCTCGGCCGAATCGTGGACGCCGTCACCGGCCCGCAGGTCGTCGGCATCGCCCCGGCCGGCGAGGTACCCGTCCCAGTCGCCGATGGTCAGGTTCGGGTGGCGCTCGGCTGCGGCGACGAGGGCCGGGTTCACGCCCTCGACCACCGGCGACAGCTTCGCGGTGCCCGAATCGACGTTGACCCAGGTGACCGGGATGTCGGGGCCGATGGCGTCCATCATCCGGTCGATCTTGGCGGCGTACTCGATCTCGGAATCGGCGAAGTCGTTGGTGCCGAGCGCCACGATGACCTGCTCGTACCCGGACAGGTCCTCGCCTCGGGCGACGGCGATCCCCGCCTCCGTGGTGCGACCCTCTCGGGCCTCGACGCGCACGGTGCCGTCGCGACCGAGGCCGCCGATCTCCGCACCGACGGTGAGCGAGTCACCGATGACGATCGCCGTCGGAGCCGGCTCCTCCTTGGAGCACGCCGTGATCGACAACGCCCCGAGCACCACGGCCGATGCCGCCAGCCTCCACACCTGTCGTCGCACAGACCGTCCTCCCGGCTGACGAACGTACCAGTGCACCCGTTGGGGCCCAGCGGAACGTCAGCGGCGCGGGACCCGGCCGTTGCGGAGCGCGACGCCCTCCGCTGCGAGGCGGCGCGCCTGCTCCTCCTCGTGACCGGGGACGAGCCGCCCGGACGCGTTGACCACCCGCCACCAGGGGAAGGCGCCGCCGCTCGTCGACAGGATGCGGCCGACGGCCCGGGACCGGCCCGGGTAGCCGGCCTCGGTCGCCACCTCGCCGTAGGTCACGACGTCGCCCGGTCCGAGGGCGTCGAGGACGCGGGCGACCGCCGTCTCGAGATCCTCCGTGGATGCAGGGTCGGGGCCCTCCCCGGTTCGGCCACGCACCATGGCGCTCGGCCTACCATGCGTGCGTGCCCGATGCGACCACCTCTGTCGACCTCGCCACGCACCTGACGGCCATCGCCGAGCAGGGCTACACGATCGTGCCGGACGCGATCGCGCCGGACCTCGTGGCCGAGCTGACCGATGACCTCGACCGCCTCCACGACGAGCTCGGCACGCAGCCGGCCACCAATGGGTTCGAGGGCACGGCGACGCTCCGGGTCTACAACCTGCTCGCCCGCGGGCCGCTCTGGCAGCAGGTTCCGGTCCACCCGTCGGTGCTGCCCATCGTCGAGGGCGTGCTGGACCCGGGCTGCCTGGTCAGCTCCCTGTCGTCGATCGCCATCGGCCCCGGCGAGACCGAGCAGCCCATCCACGCCGATGACCAGGTGATGCCCCTGCCGAAGCCGCACGTCGCCACCGTGTGCAACTCGATGTGGGCGCTCACCGACTTCACCGAGGCGAACGGCGCCACCCGCATCGTCCCCGGGTCCCACCTCGCCGACCGCTCGCCGCACTTCGGTAAGCCCTACGACAGCATCCCCGCCGAGATGCCCGCCGGCAGCGTGCTCATCTGGCACGGCAGCCTCTGGCACGGCGGCGGGGCCAACACCACCGACCGACGGCGGATCGGCATCGCGATGAACTACTGCGCCGGCTGGGTGCGCCAGCAGGAGAACCAGCAGCTCGGCATCCCCGCCGGCACCGCCCGCACCTTCGGCCCCCGCCTCCGCGAGCTGTGCGGGTTCGGGGTCTACTCCGGGCTGATCGGCCACATCGACCGCCGCTCCCCCGCCGAGGTCATCCTCGACGCTGCGGGCGCCGACACGGCGATGGTGTGGGATGTCTGAGGACGCCCGCCTCGCTGCGGCCCTCTGGGAGACCGGGGGCTGGGAGGCCACGAACATCGCCGCCGCCGTCGTGTCTCCCGCCGGCACCATCGCCACCATCGGACCCGGCGACCGCTCGTTCCGGCTGGCCTCGGTCACCAAGCTGCTCACCGCCTACGCCTGCCTGATCGCCGTCGAGGAGGGCACGCTCTCCCTCGATGAGCCCACCGGCCCGCCCGGGGTCACCGTCCGGCACCTGCTCGCCCACGCCGGGGGCTACGGGTTCGACACCGGGGTGCTGCTGCTCCCCGAGCGCAAGCGGATCTACTCCAACACCGGCTTCGACGCCCTCGCCGAGCACCTCTCGCACGCCGCCGGGATGCCCGCCGCGGACTACGTGGAGCTCGCCGTGTTCGAGCCGCTCGAGATGCGCCACACGGACCTGCGCGGCGGGTCCCTCGCGCATGGTGCCTGGTCCACCGGTGCCGACCTCGCCCGCTTCGCCGCCGAACTGCTGCGCCCGACGCTCGTCCACACCGAGACGCTCGTGGAAGCGACCACGGCCGCCTACCCGGAGCTGGCGGGCATCGTGCCCGGCATCGGACCGCAGAACCCCAACGACTGGGGTCTCGGGTTCGAGATCCGCGGCTACAAGACCCCGCACTGGACCGGCCGCACCAACTCGGCGGCCACCTACGGCCACTTCGGCGCGTCGGGCACGTTCCTCTGGGTCGACCCGGCCGTCGAGCGCAGCCTGATCGTCCTCACCGACCGCAACTTCGGCCCGTGGGCCCTCTCGGCGTGGCCCCCGCTCGCCGATGCCGTCATCGCCGCCCTCCCGTAGGCGCACATCCCGCTACGCGGCGAACTCGGTGGTGATGATGCGGCCGGCACGGTCGTGGGTGCTCGGGCCCAGGCTGTCGACGACGAAGCTGCGCTGGAGCCACCGGTCGGTGCCGTCGAACCGGGCCTGGAAGGGCCGACGACCGTGCACGCAGCGGGTGTTGTCGATGATCAGGAGGTCGCCGTCGGTGAGCACGATCTCGCGGCGCCGCTGCTTGACCGCAGCGTCGAGATCGGCGAGGGCGGCGGTGGCGGCGGGCGTCTCGCCCGTCGTCAGCTCCTCGTCCCAGCAGAGCCACGGCCGCTCGTCCGACCCACCCAGGACCGGACGAGCCGGGCCGTGGGGAACCCCGGGCTGTCCGCCGAAGGACTCGTCGACGGCCGTGCGGAACAACGGCTGGCGGAGGGTCTCGATGGTGAGGGGGCTCAGACCCGGGAGCAGGTCGGCCACCGAGGCCAGCGTGGTGGCCGCGCCCGGGTCGCCGCGCAGGCACAGCAGGAGGAGGTGGCGGGGGCCGTGGGGGTGGAAGGCGGTCTCGGTGTGGAACGCCAGGTCGACACCGGACGAGGTGGAGGTCTGACGGCCGACGTCCGCCTTGGTCGGCACCAGGTTCTGCACGATGGACCCCCCGTGCTCGGGGAGGTAGCCGACCGGCTCGCCGAGGAGGCGGGCGACGGCGAGCAGCAGCTGCTCGGAACGGAGGTCCTTGCCCGTGGGCGAGGTGGGCGTGGCGGGGGTCCCGGGGATGGTGCCGATGGGGACGCCGCGCAGCAGCAGGGCACCGGAGGATCCGGGGTCGTCGGCGAACGCCTCGATGGCGGCGACGAGCTCGGGGGCGAACAACCGCCCGGCCCGGGCCGCGCCGGCGACGAAGGCTTCGTCGTCGGGCCGCAGTCCGGGCGCAGGCGGAAGCGGGGAGATCATCGAGGACCCGGCCGGGCGGGTGGGAAGCGTTGCGACGGCCACGGGGGTCCTCCTCCAGCGAGAAACGTTCGTTTCAGGCTAGCACGGAGGTGAAACGTCCGTTGCAGACGTGGGCTACCCGTCGGTGAGGGCGCCGAGGGCCTGCCAGGTCCGTTCGACCCGGTCGAGGTCCTTGGTGGCGTCGTGGCGCAGGGCTTCGGCCACGGCGGCCACGAGGGCGGCCAGGAGGGCCAGGGCGCCGACGTAGTTGTCGAACGGGCCGATCCCCTCCCCCTCCACGATCAGCAGCGACCGGGAGAGGCGGGCGAGCGGCGAGAGCGGGCCGTCGGTGAGGGCGATGAGCTCGGCGCCCTGGTCGACGGCGTGGTCGACCGCCTCGAGGAGCCAGCGGTCGTAGCGGCGGAGGTCGAGGGCGAGGACCACGTCGCCCGGTTCCAGCCGGGCGATCGACTGACCGACGCCGACCGGGGTGCCGCCGACGACCTCGACGTCCGGTCGCAGCATCCGCAGCTCGTCGCCGGCGTGCTTGGCGATCCCGGCACCCGCGTCGCCGGCGATGACCGCGACCCGGCGGCCCGGGTCCGCCAGCAGCGCCACCGCATCGTCGAACGCCGCACGGTCGAGGCCCGCGAGGGTGGCCTCAACCCCGGCGACCGACGTGGTCAGCGCGCGGGCGACCACGTCCCCGGGCGGCAGGTCCCGGATCCGGACCGCAGCCGGCTGGAGCCGGTCGGACATCTCGCCGCGGATGGCCTCCTGGAGGTCGATGAACCCCTCGTAGCCCAGCTTGGTGGCGAAGCGGACGACCGATGCCCCGCTGGCCTCGGCCTCGCGCGCCAGGTCGGCGACCGTGCCGAACGCGATCAGCTGGGGGTCGGCGGCCACCACGTCGGCGACGCGGCGCTGCGCCGGCGTCATCGAGCCCGACGCGTCGCGGATCCGGGTGACGACGCCCCCACCGGTTCCCGCTCCCCGCTCAGCCCCCATCCCCTGATCCTGCCAGCCCGGGCCTCAGCGGGGCGACCGGGTTCAGTAGTGGACCGACGCCTCGCCGTTGAAGCGGTCGATGTAGTGGGTGCCGCGCAGGTTCTGGGACAACCGCTGGTAGGCGTGGTGCTTGTGCAGGCGGTTGAGCGGCTCCTGCGGGGGGAACGCCAGCAGCTCCCGGACATCCCAGGCGATGCTGTAGAGCCGCACCCGGTCGAGCTGGCGAGGGTGCGAGAACAGCTCGGGGTACTCCTCGGCCAGCCACCACGGGACCTCGGCGTAGTCGGCGGCCTTCGTGAGGTGCTCGTAGTCGGGGGCGACGTGGAGGTGCGGGAGGGCGCAGAAGCGCAGCAGGACGTCGAGGTCGAGGTCCGCGGGACCAGGCCGGGCGTACTCGAAGTCGAGCAGCGCGGTGACCTCGGCCCCGTCCCACAGGATGTTCTCGAACGTGAGGTCGCCGTGGACGATCGTCGCCGCGTCGAACGGGTCGAGCGAGGGGGCGAGCTCCCTCACCATCGTCGAGGCGTCGGCCATCACCGACGGGTCGACGTTCGGGAGGACGCTGGCCCGCTCGAGTGCGTTGAGCAGGCGCTGGACCGCCTGGCCGCCCGTCGGTGCGGGGTCGAGCAGCTGGGGCACGTCGTGGAGCCCGTCGAGGCGGGGGCACGGGGTGCGGTGCACCTCCTTGAGCCGGTCGGCGATCTGGTGGACCGCGTCGCGACGGGCGATCGGCGTCAGCGTCGGCCACGCCCGGCTGAGCGGGACGCCGGGCAGTCGCAGGGTGACCAACCAGTCGCTGCCGGCCTCGCCGCCGTGCTGGATGACCTGCGGGTAGCCCACCGACTCGGGCAGGACCTGGGACAGCACGGCCTCGCGGTGGAGCCGCATGCTGGCGTCGCGGTTCAGCCGGACCACCAGGTCATCGGTCAGCCACACCTCGTTGGTGACGCTGTCGGCGCGGACCAGGCCGACCGAGGAGGCACCGATGGTCTGGAGCGCACCGAGCGCGCGCGCCCGTCCGAGACCGGTCGCCATCGCCGAGCCGATGGAGGATGTCGTGCGCGTGCGGTCCAAGAGGTCGTCCCATCGGCCGGCCCAGCGCCATCATGAGCCAATCGGCCCACCTCCCGTCCACCGGACGGGTCAGGCCGGGGTCAGAACTGCTCGGCGGTGAGGGCGAAGAGGTCCGTCTTGCCGGCCTTCACCGGCGCCACGAGGCCGTGGACCTGCGGCAGCAGGTGCTCGGCGAAGAAGCGGGCGGTGACGAGCTTGACCTCGGCGACGTCGGCATCGGCCGAGCCGGCGTCGATCAGGCGCTTGGCGGCCAGACCCTGCTGGGCCATGAGCCAGCCGGCGACCGTGGTGGCGAACAGGCGCTGGTAGGGCGACGCCGCCGACAGTGCCTGGACCGGGTCGGCGAGGCCCTCGGAGAGGATCCAGTTCGTGGCGTCCTCGAGCGAGGCGAGGGCCGCGGCCAGCTCGCGGTGGATGACGGCGAGATCGTCGCCGGCGCCCGAGAGCTCCTCGACGGTGGCCTTCATGCGACCGAGCTGGTCGTTGTACACGCCCCCGGCGCGCATGGGGAGCTTGCGGCCGACGAGGTCCATCGCCTGGATGCCGTTCGTGCCCTCGTAGATCTGGGTGATCTTGGTGTCGCGGTAGTACTGGGCGACGCCGGTCTCCTCGATGAAGCCCATGCCGCCGTGCACCTGGATGCCGATGGAGGTGACGGTCTCGGCCACGTCGGTGCAGTAGCTCTTGGTGAGCGGGATGAGCAGGTCGACCATCTCCTGGGCGGCCGTGCGGGTGGGCTCGTCGGCGCCGTAGCGGAGGACGTCGATCTGCTCGGCCACCTTGTACGCCAGGATCCGCATCGACTCGGTGTAGGCCTTCATGGTGAGCAGCTGACGGCGGACGTCGGGGTGCTCGATGATGAACGACTTCTCGCCGCGGGCGGCACCGGGGGCGAAGCCCTGCTTGCGCTCCTTGGCGTAGCCGAGCGCGTGCTGGTAGCTGCGCTCGGCCAGGCCGAGCCCCTCCACACCGACGCCGAGGCGGGCGTTGTTCATCATGGTGAACATGTACCGCATGCCGGCGTTCTCCTCGCCGATCAGGTAGCCGATGGCCCCGTCGGAGCGATCGCCGTAGGCGAGGATGCAGGTGGGGCTGGCCTTGATGCCCATCTTGTGCTCCACCGACACGATGTGGACGTCGTTGCGCTCCCCGAGCGAGCCGTCGTCGTTCACCAGGAACTTGGGGACGATGAACAGGGAGATGCCCTTCGTGCCGGCGGGGGCGTCGGGCGTGCGGGCGAGGACGAGGTGGACGATGTTGTCGGTGAAGGGGTGCTCGCCGAAGGTGATGAAGATCTTCTGGCCGGTGATCTTGTAGGTGCCGTCGTCCTGCTTGACCGCCTTGGTGCGCAGCGCGCCCACGTCGGAGCCGGCGTCGGGCTCGGTGAGGTTCATCGAGCCGGTCCACTCGGCCGACACCATGCGCAGGAGGTACTTCTCCTTCTGCTCCTCCGACCCGTGGTGGAGGATGGCGTCGATGGCGCCCTGCGTGAGCAGCGGGGCCATGGCCAGGGCCATGTTGGCGCTGTTGAGCAGCTCCTGCATGACGATGCCGACGAGCCACGGGAAGCCGCCGCCGCCGTACTCCTCGGCGAAGGGCACCGCTCC